>CAZHLF010000043.1:0-2650 GCA_964532845.1 uncultured Tissierella sp. | reverse complement strand
GTGAAGAAACTGCTTTGATTGCTTCCTTAGAAGGTGAACGAGGAATGCCTAGATTAAAGCCACCTTTCCCTGCGCAAAAGGGATTTTGGAATAAACCTACAAATATCAATAATGTAGAAACATTAGCCAATGTTCCATGGATATTTAGACATGGTGGAGCGGAATATGCTAAGTACGGCTCAGAAAAATCCAAGGGAACAAAGGTATTTGCCCTTACAGGAAAGATTAAGAAGGGTGGATTGGTAGAGGTTCCTATGGGTATGCCACTTAGAGAGATTATCTACGATATAGGTGGGGGAATACTTAATGATAAAAAGTTTAAAGCTGTTCAGATGGGTGGACCTTCAGGTGGATGTATACCAGCTGAACTAATAGATACGCCTATTGATTATGAGTCTGTTACAAAAGTTGGAGCCATAATGGGTTCTGGTGGTATGGTTGTAATAGATGAAACAGCCTGCATGGTTGAAATGGCTAAGTTCTTCCTATCATTTACAAGAAAAGAATCTTGCGGTAAGTGTATACATTGCCGTCTTGGGACTAAAAGAATGTTGGAAATCCTTGAGAGAATTACTGAAGGAAAAGGTAAGGAAGGGGATATTGAAACCCTTGAAAACCTGGCTCGTGAAGTACAAGCAGGCTCCCTTTGCCAACTTGGTATTACTGCACCAAATCCAGTTCTAAGTATGATTAAGAACTTTAGAAGTGAATACGAAGCTCATATCAGAGATAAAAAGTGTCCAGCTCATGTTTGTAAGAGCCTTATCACCTATGAGATAACAGACAATTGTACTGGATGTACAATTTGTGCAAGAAATTGTCCAACGGATGCAATAACAGGTGTATTAAAGGGCAAGCATGTTATAGATCAGGAACTTTGCATTCAATGCGGCAAATGCTATGAGGTTTGTAGATTTGAAGCAGTAAATATTGATTAGGAGGTAGGGATATGACTGTAATTCATTTGAATATAAATGGTAGAGAAGTACGTGGAGAAATGGGTCAGACTATATTGGATATAGCCAAAGCTAATGGTATTGAAATCCCTACTATGTGTTTCGATGAGAGAGTTGAGATTTATGGCTCATGTGGACTTTGTGTTGTAGAGGTTGAGGGAATACCAAAACTTTTAAGATCCTGTGCTACTGTAGCGGGAGATGGAATGGTTGTTAATACCAATACTAAGAGAGTTAGAAGCTCAAGGAAAACTGCATTAGAATTGCTATTATCTGACCATACTGGAGATTGTCATGCACCTTGTAAAAGAGCATGTCCTGGTAGTACTGACTGTCAAGGATATGTTGGTTTAATAGCAAATGGTGAGTTCAAGGAAGCTCTAAAGCTTATTAAAGAACAGCTTCCACTGCCAGCAAGTATCGGTAGAGTATGTCCTCATCCTTGTGAAGATGCTTGTAGAAGACAATTGGTTGAGGAGCCAATATCCATTGCATACTTAAAGTCCTTTGTTGCTGATATAGATTTAAGGGATAAAGAAGTCTTTATGCCTGAAATTCTACCTTCAACAGGAAAAAGGGTAGGAGTAATAGGTGGAGGTCCTGGTGGACTTTCTGCTGCATATTTCCTATTAGCTCAAGGGCATGATGTAACAATTTATGATATGATGCCTCAAATGGGTGGAATGCTAAGATATGGTATTCCTGAATACCGTCTTCCAGGCAAAATTGTTGATCAAGAGGTTGCCATAATTGAAAAAATGGGAGCTAAGATGATTAACAACATTAAGATTGGAAGAGATTTAGATCTAAACTATGTTAGAAAAAATTATGATGCTGTTTATATCTCCGTAGGAGCTTGGAAGAGCTCGCCTCTACGTGTAAAAGGAGAAGAACTCCCTGGAGTTATTGGAGGTATTGATTTTTTAAGAAATGCAGCACTTAATGTAGAGATGAATATAGGTGAAAAAGTCGCTATTGTTGGTGGTGGAAATACAGCTATGGATGCTTGTAGAACCGCTGTTAGACTTGGTGCCAAGACTGTTTACCTGTTATATAGAAGAACAGAGGATGAAATGCCTGCTGAACAAATAGAAATCAAGGAAGCTAGAGAAGAAGGAGTAGATTTTAAATTCCTAGTGGCACCAGAAGAGATAATAGAAGTAGATGGTAGGGCTGGTAAGATTAAGCTTCAAAAGATGGAACTTGGAGCTGAGGATGCCAGTGGAAGAAGAAGTCCTGTACCTATTGAAGGAGAATTTGAAATTCTCGATGTAGATTTAATAATTGGAGCTATTGGTCAGCAATCCAGCCTTGAAGGTTTTGAAGATGTAGAAAAAACCAAAAAAGGAACAATTGCAGCCGATGAAGCTACATTTTCTACAAATATTTCTGGAGTATTTGCAGGTGGAGACGTTATTAATAAAGGAGCAAATATAGCTATTAAGGCAATAGGAGATGCTAAGAAGGCATCAGATATCATTAATTCCTATCTAGAAGGTGTACTAATTCCTTATGAGGCTCCATATGTAGTTATTAGAGATCATATTATGACAGAAGAACATTTTAGAGATAAAGATATTGCTTATAGGTCCCCAATGCCTCATCTTGCAGCTAATGATAGAAAATATACTTTTGAGGAAGTTAATCTTGGATTTGACCCTGAAAAAGCTATGGCAGATGCAAAGAGATGCCTT
>CAZHLF010000042.1:3027-13120 GCA_964532845.1 uncultured Tissierella sp. | reverse complement strand
GACTATAGTATATTATTGCCTAATGTTGAGAATAATATACTTATAGGAAATATTTATGTAGGAAATATTTATGGCTTTGTTGATTAAGTATATTGTTGATTAAGTATATTGTTGATTGGCAAAACTATCTAATACTAGTCAAATAGTTTTAGATAGTTTTTTCTATTACGACGTCAAATAGGCGACAAATTTCTACTTTTTAACCTTGACTATAAATTATATCTATGTTAAAATCGTTTAGTAGTAATGCTTCTAATATATCTGGGGGTAGATGAGTTCTGGTGGGCTCTCTAGTCTTCAAAACTAGCGTGAGGGGTTAGGAGCCTCTCAGGTGGGTTCGATTCCCACATACTCCCGCCAATAGAGAATAGCGACTTAGGTCGCTTTTTTTGTTTTTTGAAACTATAGTAGATGTACTATGCTTATATATTAAATATGAGTTCTTTTCTTTCTTAATGCACATAATAGCCTAGAAGGAATAAATTATTGTATATAGCTTTTTAGGAGGAGTGAATAATGGCAAATGTTAGGAGAATGTTTCCGGGAGGAAATACATCTGCAGGCTTTTTTAGCTATCACGATAATATAATTGATTTAGATAGAAATATGTTATATATACTAAAGGGTATGCCTGGTGGAGGAAAATCATCACTAATGAGAGAAATTGGAGAAAATGCCGTAAAAGAAGGATATTCTGTAGAATTTCATCATTGCCCATCAGATCCAAACTCTATTGACGGAATTGTAATTAATGAGTTAAAAGTTGGATTGGTTGATGGAACTGCACCACATATAATTGACCCTGTCTACCCAGGTTTAATAGATAAATTATATGATCTTGGTCAGTATATTAACATGGGTCTATTAAGGCTATACAAAAGTGAACTATTCTCTTTTAAAGATGCCAACAAAGATGCTTATAGAAGGGCATTTAATCATTTTAAGAGCAGTAGATTTATTTATGATGAAATTCAATGGAATAATAAAAAACATGTTGATTTTAGGGGTATAGACACACTAACAAAAACAGCTATTGATAGAATTTTTTCCAAAGAAATAGCCTCTACTAAATTAAATGGGTTTAAAGAAAGAAATTTGTTTTCTGCAGCATATACACCAGAGGGATATGTTGATTATACTTCTACAATTATAGATGGAGTTAAGGACCGTTATTATTTAAATGGGAATATTGGAACGGGAAAAACAACGTTTTTAAAAAGGATTGGAGAAGAGGCAAAACTTAGAAATCTTCATGTAGAGTATTTTCATAATCCTATGGTGCCAACTAAGTTGGATAGTTTGTTTATTAAGGAACTTAATACAATAATATCAACCTCTAAAGAAACTAAGAACTATATTTATACCACAATTGACCTGGATGAATATTTTGATGAAGATTGCTTAGATCAAGAGGACTACACATTATATAATAGTCTATTGGAAAAAGGTATCTTGGCATTAATTAGTGCAAAGGAATATCATTTGCAGATGGAAACAATTTATAAGAAATGTATAGATTATAGAGGTGTAAGCGAAACAAAAACCAAAATTTGGGAAGAAATTATAGAATATAAATAAGGTTAGGATGTTTTCCTAACCTTAATTTCCTTTAAAATCTCTTCGGTAAATTTTTCTGCAATATTTTCTAAATCAGCTTTACTTGCTCCACCTTGTACTATTGCAGGACTTCCTCCACCCTTTATTTCAAATTGTGATGCAATTCTTTTAAAGATAACATTTAAATCCACATTAATATCCTTTGTTCGGCTCACATAAAACTGAGCTTTATCCCCATTATATAAACCATGAACCTGAATTATTTTTTCCATTGAGTTCAAATAGCCAGCAATATAGGTAAGCTCTTTAAAATCAATATCCTCATGCATCATGCAGATGAACTGAAGCTCTCCACGTTGTTGTGCATCTCTTAGGAATGATTCGGCCTTTATCTTAAGAAGATTTTCTCTTAGCTCCCTATTGTCTTTTTGAAGATTCTCTCTTTCAAGGTATAATTTATTTACCATATTGAGAACTTCTCTATCTTTAGTAGTTAACAGAAGACCAATTTCTCTAATATATTTATTTTTCCATATATAATCATTAAGAGCTCTATTTCCACATAGGAATTCAACGCGGATATTACCATTTCTTTTTTCCCATTTTCTAATTTTTATTATTCCGATTTCACCAGTATAACCTAGATGGGTTCCTCCACACGGATTATAGTCAAAACCATCAATCTCTACAATTCTAATATCTGAGCTTACTGTAGGCTTCTTTCTAAGAGGTAAGCTATCCAACTTATCATTATCCACATAATAGCTTTTAATTTGAAAATTAGATTGAATAATCTTATTTGCTAATACTTCTACCCGTTGAGCATCTTCGTCTGTGAAATCAGGTATTGCTATATCAACATATACATAATTTTCTCCCACATTAAATCCAACCGTTTCTCCGTCAAAGAGCTTATAAAAAACAGCTGAAAGAAGGTGTTGTCCTGTATGCTGCTGCATAATATCTATTCTATTCTCCCAATCTATAACCACTGTAACCTTATTTCCACTTATATTACTAAGAAGAACATGTACAATATCATCCCCTTCTTCGTATGACTCTAGAACTTCAATATCGTTTATAAAGCCCTTATCACCAGGTTGTCCACCTGAAAGATGAGGATAGAATATTGTACGGTCTAATTTTATGTAAAATTTATTATCTAAATATCTTTTTTCCATTACATTGGATTGCAATTCTCTTAAGTAAGGATTCTCCCTATAAACCTTAATAGTCATGTAAATACCACCTTTATGATTAATGTTTACTATGCTAATATATGTTATAATAGACTTAATTCTTAATCCTATTATATAGCAATAACAGAAAAATACAAAGGGAGAAATTTATGGACAGGCCTTTAGCACCTATTCTTTTATCCTTAATCATAGGGATCATTTCTTCATATTTTTTAGGAATTGAAACTATTTATATAGTATTATTTCTTATTGTTACGCTAGTCACATTTATCCTAAACATAATCAAAAATAAATCCAATACAGTAATTTCTTTTCTTTTATTCTTTACCATAGGGCTATTTGTTACGAATCTAAATTACCAAAATCCATTAAATGACTATATAGATAAACGTCATGATTATGTTGGAGTAATTCTTAATGCCAATACATCAAGTGAGAACTACTCCAAGTATATCGTCGAAATAATTCAAGTAGATGAAACAATAGATTATGGAAGAGTTTTACTTACAATAAATGGTGACAAAAGATTTAGTATAGGCGATAAGATTATGATAAATGGTATTTTAAAAACGCCTAAAGAAAACACCAATCCAAAGCTATATAATCAAAGAATAAATTTGTTATCAGATTATATTCATAGTACATTAAGCGTTAAGGATTTCAACATAAACTTAATCCATAAAAATAATAATTGGTTGTATGAAATAAAACAAAGCTTTTCACAAAATGTGTCCAGCTTATTCCAAAGAACTCTTAGAAGTAATAATTCAAAATTAATTACTAGCATCATTCTTGGAGATTCATCTGTTATGGAAGAGGATGAACTGGAAAAGTATAGGGATTTGGGACTGGCTCATATTTTAGCTGTTTCAGGACTACATATTGGTGTTATAGCAGGATTCTTAATATTTATTTTCTCAAGACTTGGCATTAATAGAAAGATAAATATATTAATTACACTATTGATAATCTGGAGCTATGCATATCTCATAGGCTTTCCTGCCTCAACAGTTAGGGCATGCATTATGTTTACAATATTATTTTATTCACAAATGATTCATGAGCCATATGATTCATTGAATTCAATTTTTGTTTCTATGCTGATTTGCTTAATTATAAATCCGTTTTGGTTGTTCCATATAGGCTTTCAACTATCTTATATGGCTACTATTTCCCTAATTGTCATTGGAGATAAAATCATATTATTTCGGGATAAGGGAAATATCTTTAAAACTGCTTCTTCAATAATCGCTGTTAATATAGGAATACTGCCTCTACAGGCATACTACTTTAATGGTTTTCCAATTTTAGGCATGGTATCTAACTTATTTACTGTACCACTAATGTCATTGTCTTTAATACTGGGTTTTATTATGATCTTTGCAAATTATATTCTATCTTTTTTAACTCCTATTCTAGGCGTAATACTTGATACAGTGTTAACTTTACAGTATAGAATTGTTGATATTATATATTCTTTACCTTTAAATATTGTTAATTTATATTCACCAGAAATATTGGAAATTTTCCTGTATTACATTCTTATAGCAGGAGTAATTGGGATTATTAAATTTAAGTATTTTCCAAATGGACTAAAAAAATATATTATTATATATTTATTAGTATTTGTTTTAATTCAAACTATTTACATTTCATTTGATAACAGGATTGAAGTGGAGTTTATTGATGTTGGGCAAGGTGATTCAATTCTTATTAAAACCCAGGGAAAAAATTTTCTAATGGATACAGGGGGTAGTTTAACTTTTGATGTTGGGAAATATATAACACTTCCATATTTAAAGAAGGCAGGAATTTTTACCCTAGATGGTATAATTATAACTCATTTTGATGCAGACCATTACCAAGGTCTATATTCAATAATGGAGGATATAAAAATAGATTCAATTTATGCAAGTTATATCCCAGATGATGTAGAACTTTTAGAAAATATAAGAAATAGGAATATTCCTTTTAGGTTACTTGAAAAGGGAGATTATTTACCATTGGATAAAAATACTTCTATTGAAATACTATGGCCTATTGGTGTAATGAAAAATCTTAGCAGGAACAATAAATCATGTGTATCTATTTTAAAGTATATAGATAGAAATATTCTATTTACAGGGGATATAGAAAAAGATGTGGAATTAATTCTTAAGGATAATATTCCAAAGGTGGATATTCTAAAGATTCCTCATCACGGAAGCTCTACATCATCATCAGTTGAATTTTTGGAATCTGCAAGACCTGATGTAAGTGTTATTTCAGTAGGTGAGAACAATTTTTATTCTCATCCGAATAGTGATGTTTTGGATAGATTAACTGACATTGGTTCAACTACATATCGTACAGACGAAGCGGGAATGATTAAAATTATCATGGATAGAGAAGAGCTAGATATTACACTATATAGAAAAGAACCTATAGGATTAATCAATATTTTATGGAATAATTTAATTTTCATATCTGTAATAGTCTCATATTTTCTGATATCATATACTTTGACTAATACTTACATTGCAAGGAAGGAAGATTACCATGATTTATAGCGAATTTATTACATTGATGAAAAACAACCAATTTAATAATACATATCTTTTTACAGGAGAAGAGGATTTCTTAATAGACGAATGTATTGAGAAACTTAAGAAGGAGTATGTACAAGAAGGGCTAGAAGCTTTAAATTATTCTGTATTTGATGGAAAGAATACTACTTTTGATGAACTATTTAACTCATGTGAAACATTGCCATTTATGTCTCCTAAGAAGATAGTTATATTAAAAGATTTAAATCTATTCGTTGATAATATATCTGAAGTAGATAAGTTTTGTGATTACATTGAAAATTTAGGTAGTCATCTTTGCCTAGTTTTGGTTGATTCTACAAAGGACTTGAAAAAGACTAGTAAAATATATAAATATTACAGCAAGAACAAATTGGTAGTAGAATTTGCTAAGTTAAAGGGAAAAGATTTAACTAGCTGGGTTGAAAAAGTAGCAAGAAAAAATAAAGTAAAGATATCATTATCTAATCTTAATTACTTCATTCAACATAGTACTTACCTTAGCCGTAATATAACCTCGACTCTTTATGATTTGGAAAATGAATGGAATAAAGTAGTAAGTTACTGTAAAAATGGAGAGATACAAAAAGAAGATATAGAATTTGTGATGATTAAATCCCTTGATAATAATGTGTTTGATCTTTTAGGGGCTATAAGCAAGGCTGATGTTGATGGGAGTTTATCTATCTTTAATAATATTTATCTTGCAAATGAACCTATTCAAAAGATACTGTTTATGATATCGAGGCAGATAAGGTTAATGCTTGGTTATAATATATATAGACAAAAGGGATATACTGATGGAGAGATTATTGAAAAGCTTCAGATAAAACCATATGAATACCAAAAGATATCTTCTCAGGCTAAAGTTTTTTCTGTAAAAACATTGGAGGGAAGTTTAAATCTTATTCTTGAAGTTGATAAAAAAATTAAGACTACTTCCGTTGATGAAAAGATAGAAATGGAAATACTATTAGTAAAATTATGTAAGAAGATATAATTATCATAAAAAAGCAAAAAACCATGGTTTACTAAAAATGTATCCCATGGTTTTTAAATTCTAAGTTAGAATAAAAGCATAAAAAAACTTCGGTAATCCGAAGTTCTAATTACATAGCTTTATTAAGTTTAGTTTGAAGTCTACTAACTTTTCTAGCAACAGCATTCTTATGAACGATGTTCTTTTGAGCAGCTCTCTTTAACTTCTTATCGATTACGTTAAGAAGAATTTTTGCCTCAACTAAATCTCCTTTAGTTACGGCGTTTTCAAACTTCTTTATATATGTCTTAATTTCAGTTTTTTTACTTTTATTCAAAGCAGTTTTCTTTTCAATAACTAGGATTCTTTTTTCAGCAGATTTAATATTTGCCAATGATTTCACCTCCTCATAATCTAACACAAGCTATTTTACCATGAACATAGATAAATTGCAAGGATAAATAATATTAATATGGATAGAATTATTTTAGATGCAAAAATAGAAAGGAGAATTAAGGTGTTTAACATTTATTCTGATCTAGCTGTAGAAAATAAAGAGATGTATAGTGAAGGTAGTAGTGTTGAGATAGAAGGTGTTTCTGTAGTAGTAGAGGAAAAGGATAACTACTCTATAACTAGAGTTGAAGTTCTTGATCAAAATGGAATGGCTCAAATAAGAAAGCCTATTGGGAAATATATTACAATTGATGTGCCTAATTTAAATAGCAATGATGAGGATTTAAAGGATGAAGTAAGTCAAGCTCTTGCAAAGGAAATACTCCTTCTAGGATTAAATAGACCAGATTCCAAGGTTTTAATTATTGGACTTGGTAATTGGAATATAAGTCCAGATGCATTAGGACCTAAGGTAGTGGAGAGGGTATTAGTTACACGACAATATTTTGTTAATTATAATAAAGATAGCGATGAAACAATGGCTAATGTTGCTGCCATGTCCCCTGGAGTGATGGGGATGACAGGAATTGAGAGTATAGATATAGTAAAGGGAATTGTTGAAAGAATAAAACCTGATTTACTAATAGCAATAGATGCATTGGCTTCAAGAAGAATGAATAGAATCAGCACTACAATCCAGATATCAGATACAGGTATTAGTCCAGGAAGTGGTGTTGGAAACAAAAGAATGGCTTTAAATAAGGAAACTTTAGGAATCCCTGTACTTTCTATTGGTATCCCTACAGTAGTAAATGCAGCTACTATAGTTAATGACACGCTGGATTTAATTATTGCATCCTTAAAGGAAACAGCAGAAAAAGGCAAAGAGTTTTACTCTCTGTTACACGAATTATCTGGAGAAGATAAATATTCTCTAATAGAAGAGGTATTAAATCCTTATATGGCAAATACAATTGTTACCCCAAAGGATATTGATGTAATTATAGATGACTTATCCATAATCATAGCAAATGGCTTAAATATTGCTCTTCATCCTGGAATTGACTTAAAGGATGTAAATAGATATCTGAGATAATATCATATTGAACCTACCTATTGAATAAAATAAAAACAAGGTAAAGTTAAAATAGGGAGTGTTCACATGAGGAGAAGAAAACCAAAAAGAAGAGGGATTGGTAGGGTTAGTAGAAAAGACAGTTATCTTATAATGATATTACTATGCCTAATTTTATTGAATTTAGGCGCACTGGCTATTAGAGTTGTTATGGAAAATAAACAATCAGACAGTACCTTTATTAGAGAAATTGTAAGAAGTGTTGATGTATTCGGATGGGCTAAGGAAGTAGAAGTAATTGAAGAACCAATTGTTCAAGAGAGTATTATTGATGAAGAAGATGAATTACAAACTTCTAAGGATTTTATAATAGATAGACTAGATGAATATGAGAGCCTTATTATAATAAAAGATAATACTGGGTTAAATAGGGTAGATAACATACCAGGCCCTTTAAATATCAATAAATTAAGTGTAAATAAGGAAGATAAATATATCCTTATGTATCATACTCATGCTACTGAATCATACTTGGTAGAAGATGGGGAAACATACTACAATGAAGATATAACTAAAAATGTAGTAAGTGTGGGTGACATAATGAGTAAGGTTTTAGAGGCAAATGGGCATAAGGTAGATCATGTTCAAACCCTACATGACCTTCCAGCCTTTAATAAAGCTTATGCTAAATCACTGAATACTATAAAAAATAAGAAAGAGGAAAATGGCAATTTAAAAATATTTTTAGATATTCATAGAGATGGTGTTGAAAATGATGCTGCATATAAAGAAAGATTCTTAGAAACGGCTAGGATTCAGATTAATGGAGTCAGTACTGCAACATTTTCATTAGTATTAGGTCCTGATACTCCAAATTATGATCAGGTGCTAAGTTTTGCAAAATATATAAAAGCTGTTTCCGACAGCCTTTACCCTGGATTATGTACAGGTATAATAGTAAAGCCTATAGGTAAGTATAATCTTTACTCATCTGATTACGCTGCCTTACTTGAAGTCGGGAGTAATTTTGTTACACAAGAAGAAGCTATTGAAACAGCTAAGATAGTAGGGGAGATTCTTTCTTTGGTCTTCTATAGCATTATAGAATAGTCTTTGATTAAATTTAAATAAATGGTATAATATGACTGAACAAAAAGTTTTAAGTACTGACGTAGCAGTTAGGGAGGTAATATCTTGGAAGATAACAACAAGGATGAAAATAAGAACGAAATTTTTGAATGGATTAAAAGTATAGGGACAGCAATAATTATAGCTATTTTGATAAAAACATTTGTATTTAATACTACCTATGTATTAGGAAACTCCATGTATCCAACACTACATGAAAGAGATAGATTGTTTGCTATGAAAATACCATTATATTTTCATGGTCCAAATAGAGGAGATGTTGTAGTTTTATCTGCACCTGATAATACTGAGAAAGACTATATTAAAAGAGTAATCGGTGTAGGAGGAGATATAGTTGAAATAATTGATGGAAAGGTATATGTAAATAATAAAATACTGGAAGAGGAATATATCCATGAAGATTCATATACTGGAATATATAACGAAAGTTATTGGGTTGTTCCACAGGGACAGTTGTTCGTACTAGGGGATAACCGAGAAGAAGGAGCAAGTAAGGATAGCAGACTTTTCGGTTGTATAGATATAGATACTATTAAAGGGGTAACAGATTTTAGGTATTTCCCTTTTGATGATAGATTTGGAACTATAAATAAATAGTATATTTATCCATAATAAGGGAAACCTAATATGGGTGATATTATGGAATCAAGACTTGAAAGAAATAAGAAGAGGAAAAAAGAAAATGGAAAAAGAATCTTTAAACTATTAATTATCTTAGTTATGACTTTTATTTTTACTCAATTAGTGTATGAGGTCAATGAAACAATTATTGAGCTAAATGTACTGGATAATACGAAAATTTTTGCAGTGGATTTAACTAATACATCCCTTACTATTCTTGGGAAGACATACAATTTAAAATAACAAATTATAAGACCAGTTTTCTGGTCTTTTGTTTTACATAATAAAGTTTTTTTGCTATAATTAGGGGAAGGCTTCCCTAATTTCGGTGGTGTGAATCATTGATATGCAATTATTTATACCTAAATGAGGTAAATAGAATACCTAAAACACTCCATATTAAGGGGTGTAATAAATGAAGTTGATTTCTAAGGAGGAAAACAATGCAAATAAAGCAAGAAAATATAAGAAATTTTTCAATAATAGCACACATAGATCACGGTAAATCAACTTTAGCAGATAGATTAATCGAAAATACAGGTATGCTAACAAC
>CAZHLF010000042.1:0-3017 GCA_964532845.1 uncultured Tissierella sp. | reverse complement strand
TTAAAGGCTATAAGATTGTTCTATAAAGCAAAAGACGGACAGGATTACATACTAAATCTTATAGATACTCCAGGACATGTGGATTTTACATATGAGGTTTCTAGATCTTTGGCAGCATGTGAGGGAGCTATTCTAGTAGTAGATGCAACTCAGGGAGTTGAAGCTCAGACATTAGCCAATGTTTATCTAGCTATTGACCAGAATCTTGAAATTCTACCTGTTATAAATAAAATAGATTTACCAAGTGCTCGACCTGATGAAGTAAAGCAAGAGGTTGAAGATATCATCGGAATTGATTGCTCTGAAGCACCATTGATTTCTGCTAAGGAAGGATTAAATATAGATCAGGTTTTAGAGGATATTGTAAATAAGGTACCTGCACCAAAAGGAGATAAAAATGCACCTCTAAAGGCGCTTATATTTGACTCCTATTATGATAGCTATAAAGGTGTTACATGCTATATCAAAGTTGTTGAGGGAACTATAAAGCCTGGTATGGATATTATGATGATGTCTACAGGAAAAAAATTTGAAGTAACAGAAGTAGGCGTAGTTACCTCTAGACATTTATCTATGGATATTCTAGAAGCAGGAGAAGTTGGATATGTTACTGCCAGTATAAAAAATGTTAAAGAAGCAAGGGTAGGAGATACCATTACAGATGCTGTTAAACCTACTAAAGAACCTCTTCCTGGCTATAAGAAGGTAATCCCTATGGTTTACTGTGGAATCTATCCTGCGGAAGGAGAAGATTTCTCATCTGTGCGTGATGCATTAGAAAAGCTACAGGTAAATGATGCTGCTTTAGTATTTGAGCCTGAATCTTCAGTAGCTTTGGGCTTTGGATTTAGATGTGGATTTTTAGGATTACTTCATATGGAGATTATACAAGAGAGATTAGATCGTGAATTTGATTTAAGTATCATTACTACTGCACCTAGTGTTATTTATAAGGTAATGAAAAGCGATGGAGAGACCCTTGAAATTCAAAATCCGTCAAATCTTCCACCTGTATCTGAAATAGATTATATGGAAGAGCCGATAGTTAAAGCATCAATAATGACCCCAACAGATTATGTAGGTACAATAATGGAGCTTTGCCAAAATAAAAGAGGAGTTTTCATTAACATGGAGTATTTAGAAGAAACTAGAGTAACTCTTCATTATGAATTACCACTTAATGAAGTTATATATGATTTCTTTGATGCTCTAAAATCTAAAACAAAAGGTTACGCATCCTTCGACTATGAGCTAATAGGTTATAGGAGAAGTGAGCTAGTTAAGCTAGATATACTTATTAATTCTGAGATGGTGGATGCATTTTCCTTAATAGTACATGAAGAGAAAGCCTATGAAAGAGCAAGAACTATAGCGGAAAGATTAGTAGATGTAATACCTAGGCATCAATTTGCAGTACCTATTCAAGCTGCAATTGGAGCTAAAGTCATAGCGCGAGAGACCGTTAGAGCCTTACGTAAAGACGTTCTTGCCAAGTGTTATGGTGGAGATATATCAAGAAAGAAAAAGCTTTTAGAAAAGCAAAAAGAGGGTAAAAAGAGAATGAGACAAATAGGCTCTGTTGAAGTACCTCAAGAAGCATTCCTGACTGTCTTAAAATATGATGAGAAAAAATAAATGCACACTTGGTGTGCATTTTTTCATGACCTATCCCGATTTGTGTTTTTTACAAATCGATGGAAGGTCAGATGCAGTCTAGCCAATTCTATGTGAGAGAAGCGAGCAAATAGAATTGTGCTAAAGACAGAATAGGAGGAAGTTATGGATAAATTAGGTTTATATATTCACATCCCTTTTTGCGAAAGAAAATGTTACTACTGTGATTTTATTTCTTTTCCAGAAAATAATAATATAGATATCTATATTATTAATCTCATTAAAGAATTGGCTCAATATAAGGAAGACCTCACAAAATATTCTATTGATACAGTTTTCATTGGTGGAGGAACTCCTTCGTCAATCGATGCTAAGTATATAAAGAGGATAATGGATTTTATATACGAGAACTTTAATACTAGTGATATTAAAGAAATCACTTTAGAAGTCAATCCTGGAACTGTTGATCGAATCAAAACGAAAATTTATAAAGATATAGGAATCAATAGAATTAGTATGGGCTTGCAATCCCTTGATGATAGATTGCTTAAATCTATTGGAAGAATTCATACATCTAAGGAGTTTTTTGAATCATTTCATATGTTTAGAGAGTTTGGGTTTCATAATATAAATGTTGATTTGATGTTTGGCCTTCCATCCCAAACCATTGAAGACTTAAATAGAACATTATGCAAGGTTGTAGAATTAGGTATTGAGCATATTTCACTTTATGGATTAATAATAGAAGAAAATACCCTTATGAACAAGTGGCACAACAAGGGAATATTGCACTTACCTGATGAGGATTTAGAGAGAAGAATGTATCATGAATCCTTAGAATTTTTAGAGGGAAAAGGCTATAAACAATATGAAATTTCAAATTTTTCAAGAAGGGGATTTGAATGTCGACATAATTTGATTTATTGGAAGATAAGGCCATATCTGGGGGTAGGCCTTGGAAGTCATTCTAATCTTTTTAATAAGAGATTCTGGAATACCACTAGCTTAATTAAATATAATCAATGCTTAAGTAACAACTTAAGCCCTATAGATGGAGAGGAAATTATTGAAGAAAAAACTAAAATAGCTGAGTTCTGTATTATGGGGTTAAGACTAAATTCAGGTATTGATACTATTGAATTCAAGGATAGGTTTGGTTTAGAGATTGAAGAAATCTATAAAGATGTTATTGAAAAACATGTAAGGAATGGATTATTAGATCATCGAAAAGAAAGAATAGTATTAAGCTCAAAAGGACTTGATTTAGCCAATTTAGTTGAGGTAGATTTTATGCCTTAATTTTAAAGTTAGTACTTGACAAAGGAAAGAACAAGTGGTAATTTATTATTAGAGTGTTAGCACTCAGAGGTAGAGAGTGCTAATAAGTCATCCAAGAATATAGA
>CAZHLF010000041.1:0-13288 GCA_964532845.1 uncultured Tissierella sp. | reverse complement strand
CTAACCATTTCTTCAAGTAGCCCAGGGTTATCATACATCTTCCAGATAAATTCTGCAATGATTTCTCCACCTTTTAATATGGCCTCATGGGTCTTTTCATTTTTCATAGCCTTTGCAAATTCCACTGTATGAACTCCAAAATCTTCCCCAATGCTTATATAGGGCTGAAGAACTGGACAAACATAGTCCACATTTCCTATATCTGATGAACCCCCGACAATATGGGATTTATCAATGGTTTCTATTCCATGACTATGGTAAATTTCTTCAAGAACTTGGCTTCCAACTTGATTTTTTATCTGCTCGTTGTATTTTTCTCCTACTTGTTTTACATTTAATGTTGTTCTTGTTGCTAAGGCTGCTGCTTTTGCACAGTCTATAACCCAGCTGGATATATCATCAAGATAAGATCTTTCCAGGCTTCTTACATAAAATTCAGCCATTGCATATTCAGGCACTACATTGGCAGCTTCTCCACCATTTTTAATAACCCCATGGAGCCTTACATCATCTCTTACATGCTGTCTCATCATATCAACTGCATCAAATAGAAGTCTTGTAGCATTTAATGCATTGTTTCCATGCCAAGGAGCTGAAGCAGCGTGGGATGGCTTGCCAAAGAACTCGAACTCATATGCATCAAGGGCTAAGCTTTTACTATATATAAAGCTATTGTTGCTCATGTGTATCATAATGGCAAAATCATAGCCATCAAATACACCATTATTGGTCATAGTAACTTTTGATCCTCTCATTTCTTCATCAGGAGTGCCTATTATATCTACTTGTGCATCTATTTTTTCTTTAATATCATTTATAACAAGGCCTGCTAATAAACTTATGGAACCGCTGGCGCAGTGACCACAGGCATGACCAAGTCCTCTAAGTGCATCATACTCCACAAGAATTGCACAACGTCTACTTTTTCCTTTATTTATAGTAGCTTTAAATGCAGTTTCCAACCCCGCAAATGGAAATTCAACCTCTAGTCCATTGCTTCTTAATAGCTCTGCGATTTTCTTAGATGAATTAAATTCTTCACTGCCTATTTCAGGATTGTCTGCTAAATAATCATTTAACTCTAGTACTTCTTCTGAATGTTTATTAATTATCTCCTTAAACATAGTACACCTCCTGAAGGTAGTTTATCAAAGATAATCAATTATAACAATAAAAAGTAAGATGAAGAATCAAATTGGTTTTCTCAATACACAGTGAAATAAATAAGAATTATTGCCCAACAAAAAGTGCAAGGTCTCCCTTGCACTTTTATTATTAAGCTCTAATTATCTCTACTTCATATCCATCTGGATCTGTTATAAAATAATATCTTGGAGGGCTTCCTGGAAGTCCCATAAGTTCAGTTACCTCATAACCCATTTCTAAATGTTTTTGTCTGGAACTTTCAAGATCATCACATGAAACAGCCAAATGACTATATCCGTTACCGATTACATAAGGCTCTTCTGGATTATAGTTATATGTTAATTCCAACTCATATTTTCCATCCTCATCTGATAGATAAACAAGAGTAAACTCATCCTCAGGATAATCCTTTCTCCTTGTCTCCACAAGACCTATAGCATTCTTGTAAAAATTAAGAGATTTCTCTAAATCCATGACCCTTATACAAGTATGAAGCATTTTGTAATTCAAATCCATTCCTCCTTTAGTTTTCTAATCTAATGATCAACTCTCCATTTTCCACAAGCTGTCCTTCCTTAACTAAAACAGTTTTTACAAGACCATCTATCTGTGTTGTAATACTAGTTTCCATCTTCATAGCTTCAATGATAGCTATAGTCTGGTTTGCAGTTACTTTCTCCCCAGGTTTTACAAGAACCTTAGCTACTTTACCAGGAATATTAGCACCTATTTCAAATACATTATCCGGATCAGCCTTTTGTTTTTCAACATTTTCCTTCTTCACATTGCTCTTTTTGTCAAAGATTTTGACTGCCCTTGTACTATCATTTACTTCAAATAATAGGGTTCTATTTCCTTCACTATCCACATTTCCAATTTCAAGAAGCTTTACTATTAGTATCTTGCCTTCAGCTATTTGAACTTCTGCAGTTTCTCCTTCCTTCAAACCATAGAAGAATACTTGGCTGTTCATTCTCGAGAAATTACCCTTGTTCTTTATAGCCTGTAGATAATCTTCAAACACCTTAGGATATAGAATATAGGAAAGAACCTCTATATCCTCAAATTCTCGTTTGAATTTTTCTTCCAGTTCCTTCTTATGTTTAGCAAAATCCTCATCAGGTAATAATTCTCCAGGTCTTACAGTAATAGGTTCTTTGCCCTTTAGAACTAGCTTTTGTAAATCCTCTGGGAATCCTCCCTCAGGCTGACCCATCATACCTTCAAAGTATGAAACTATTGAATCAGGGAAGGCCATATCCTTAGCCTTCTCATAGATATTTTCCCTATTCAAGTCATTTTGAACCATAAATATTGCCATGTCTCCTACTGCCTTTGAGGAAGGTGTAACTTTTACAATATCTCCAAGCATGTCATTAACTTCTCTAAACATCTCTTTAACCTCATCAAACTTGTGGCCAAGTCCGAAGCTTTCTACTTGAGGCTTAAAGTTAGAGTATTGTCCTCCTGGAATTTCATATTTATATATAGAAGCTGAACCTGATTTAAGTCCTGATTCAAATTGAGCATAATATGGTCTTACGCTCTCCCAGTACTCTGAAATCTTTTCGAGATCATCAAGATTAAGTCCTGTTTCTCTCTCTGTGTTTTCCAGAGCTGCAACAATTGAATTAAGTGCAGGCTGACTAGTTAAGCCTGACATAGAGTTAAATGCAGTATCAACAATATCCACTCCTGCCATTGCAGCATTTAATACAGTTGCAACCCCATTTCCACTTGTATCGTGGGTATGAAGGTGTATTGGAATTCCAATTTCATTTTTAAGAGCTTTAACCAGCTTATATCCAGCTTTTGGCTTTAGAAGAGATGACATATCCTTAATTGCAAGTATATGTGCTCCTATTTTTTCCAATTCCTTAGCCATATCTACATAATATTGAAGGCTATACTTATCTCTTTTTTCATCTAAAATATCTCCTGTATAGCAGATGCAAGCCTCAGCAATTTTACCAGTCTTTAGCACTTCATCTATGGCTATTTCCATGCCCTTTATCCAGTTTAAGGAGTCAAATATTCTAAATACATCTATTCCTTTTTCTGCAGATTTTCTAATCATTTCCCTTACTACGTTGTCTGGATAGTTTTTATATCCTACTGCATTTGCTCCCCTAAATAGCATTTGGAACAATATATTAGGGATTTTGTTTCTTAATAGTTGTAATCTTTCCCATGGATCTTCCTGAAGGAATCTATATGCCACATCAAATGTAGCACCACCCCACATTTCAAGAGAGAATAAATCACCAGCTAATACAGATGTTGCTTTTGCAATATTCATCATATCTGTAGTTCTTACCCTTGTAGCAAGTAATGATTGATGAGCATCTCTCATAGTAGTATCTGTAATCAGGAGCTTTTTATTGTTCTTAATCCACTGAATAAGTCCTTCCGGACCTTTTTCATCGAGGATTTGCTTAGTTCCATATTGAATTTCAGGTCTATTTACCTTTGGAATCTTAGGAACATCAAAGTCAGGCTTAACACCTCTAGCTTCATTTACGACCTTTTCACCTATAAAATTCAACACCTTAAGCTCTATGTCAGATTTTCTGTTGATGTCAAAAACTTCAGGATTATATGTCAAAAATCCTGTATTACATTTTCCGCTTAAAAATTCCTTATTATTTAATATATTTATTAAAAGAGGTATATTTGTCTTTACTCCTCTTATGAGTATTTCCTTTAATGCCCTATTGGCCTTCTTAGCAGCATCTTCAAAGGTTCTTGAATGCGCTGTTACCTTAACTAATAGACTATCATAATATGGGGATATATTTGCCCCAGTAAATCCACTGCCTCCATCAAGTCTGATTCCAAACCCTGAACCAGTTCTATAGGTATCTATTATACCAGTATCTGGTGCGAAATTATTTAATGGATCCTCTGTAGTAACTCTACATTGTATTGCAAAGCCTCGAGGCTTTATATCATCTTGAGAATTGATTCCAATCTCAGGTGAATTAAGGGCATAGCCCTGAGCAATTAAAATCTGAGTTTGAACAATATCTATACCTGTTACCATTTCAGTAACTGTGTGTTCAACCTGGATTCTAGGATTCACCTCTATAAAATAATGCTGCCCACTGCTGTCTAATAGAAATTCTACAGTCCCTACGCTACAATAATTAATGGAACTGACTATTTTAACTGCATCTTCACATATTGCCTTTCTTTGTCTCTCTGAGATTCCAAATGCAGGTGTAAATTCTACAACCTTTTGATGTCTTCTTTGAATTGAACAGTCCCTTTCAAAAAGGTGTACAATGTTTCCATAGTTATCGCCCATTACTTGAACTTCAATATGCTTTGGTTTATCAAGGTATTTTTCAATAAAAATATCATCATTACCAAAGGATTTCTTGGCTTCATTCTTAGCATTGTTGTATTCGCTGAGTAAACTCTCTTCATCCTTTACAACCCTCATACCCCTTCCACCACCACCATATGATGCCTTTAGGATTACAGGGTATCCGGCAAATGCAGCAAATTCTTTTACTTCCTTCTCGGATGATACTGCTCTGTCTATACCAGGGATAGTCGGAACTCCAACCTCATTTGCAACTATTTTGGACTTTATCTTATCCCCTAGTTTATCCATCATCTCGTATTTTGGCCCTATAAATACTATCCCTGCTTCTTCACACTTCTTAGCAAATTCAGTATTTTCCGAGAGAAAACCATAGCCTGGATGGATTGCGTCCACACCCTTTTTAAGGGCAAGTTTAATTATTTCATCGATATTTAGATAAGCCTCTATAGGTCCTCTGTTCTTGCCTACTAGATAGGATTCATCTGCCTTTGTTCTAAATAGTGAGTTCTTATCCTCTTCTGAGTAGATAGCAACGCTTCTAATGCCTAATTCCTGACATGCACGTATAATTCTAATAGCAATTTCGCCTCTATTAGCAACTAAAACCTTCTTAAACTGTATCAATCAAATCTACTCCTCTCACTGTAAAATGGATTAACTACTTTAAATCGTTAAATGGTATTTAGCTATATATTTTATATGATATATATATACTAATCAAGTAATTTTTTCGTAACTTATTCTACCATGAATATATACCCTAAATTATGGTATACTGTTAATATTCTAGTATTTGAGGTGAATTATGAAAAAGAAGAAATTTAAAATGGTATCTATAGCTGCATTATTAATTATTACAGTCTTAATCGGAACTAACATAGATAAGATTAGATTTGGCCTTAGTCTTTTAGACATATATAAGAACACAAACCCTGATGAGAGCATATCCTCTTCAATAGAAAAAGATACTGTATCGAAGACACCTGTGGAAAACCCTCTTGAAAAAATTTTGGATAGATTAGAAACTGTGGATAAGGTTGAGTCATCTGGGGATATAGAGGATAATGCCAACATTAATGAAGCTAAGAATAGTTCAACAGATAAAGAGGAAGATGCTCCTAAGAATAATAACATGAATGTTGAGAATCCGATTTTAGAAACTGGGACTTCTAGTAACGCTCCTGTTGTTGAAAATGTGCAAAGATCTCTAAAATCCATAACCGAAGAATATAATAAGGAATTTATAGCATTACAAAGTGAATTTGAGAAAACCTTAAATTCATTAATTTCAGAAGCATATAACCAATATAAATCAGGTCAGTACTCAAACTCAAAACTTGCGGATATATATTTGGAAAAGGGAGTTGAATTGGAAAAGTCTGCGGACAACAGATTTTTTGGACTACTTAAAATGTATGAAGATGAGTTGAAGGAAAACTCTCATGATACCTCCATTGTTAAAGAAGTAAAGACATATTATGAGAACTTTAAGAAGGAAAGAAAATCTGAAATGGTTAGTAAGGGGATGGAATTAGTAAAAAAGTGAGAAAAGGGGTCGGTTCCTTTTTCTCACTTTTTTACTTTCTTTTATTTATATTTATAGGTTTTAAACTTCTTCATTACCTCATCCATTTGAGACTGATTTAATATATTTGGACTACCTAATGATTTAGTTATACAGTATAATTCTGCAACAAATTCTAGGTGTTCAGCTGTAGAAAAGGCTGATTCAATGTCAATACCTAAGGTTATGAGCCCATGATTAGCTAGTAGGACAGCATCTCTATCCTCCATAGTTTCTAGGGCATTTTCAGCCAGCTCCATGCTTCCATAGGTAGCAGACTTGGCACATCTTACATCATAGCCTGCCATTCCGACCAAATAATGAACTGCTTCAAGGGTCCAACCCATACATGAAACTGCGGTTGCATAGATAGAATGGGTATGAACTACAGCCTTAGCATCATGCCTGTTTTTATAAAATATCAAATGCATGCCGATTTCACTAGAAGGCCTATGATTGCCCTCTATTATATTACCCTCTATATCTACTATAACTATGTCTTCTATTTGGGTTTGGAAATAATCCATACCACTTGGAGTTATGGCAATTAGACCCTTTTCTCTATTATAAATACTTATATTTCCTCCTGAGCCCTTGGTAAGATTACTTGTAATCAGCTTCTTACCATAACTTACAAGGAGTTCTCTTTCCTTCATCAATAGCATATCCAAACCTCCAAACCTTAGTAGAATTCTTTAGTTTCAGTATCAAAATATCTATGAAGATCATAGGGGGTGAAAATACCTTTGTCTGTAACTACTCCACTTACTAAATGAGGAGGGGTGATATCAAATGAAGGGTAGTAGCCTTTCACACCATCTAGGGTATTTTTTACTCCCCTAGCCTCCAACACCTGCCTTGAATCTCTTTCTTCAATTTCTACTGAATCTATCCTTTGATGGGCAAAATCAGGTATACCTGTAACAAAATATGGTACCTCATGATACTTGGCAGAAATGGCTATTTGATAGGTGCCTATCTTATTGACAACATGGCCATCTATAGTGATAACATCTGCTGCAGAGGTGAAGAGGTCGATTTTCTTATTTGCCATAACATAGGCTGGCATATTGTCTGTAATTACAGTAGTATCAAAGCCTTGGTCATAAGCTACACTGGCTGTAAGTCTAGCCCCTTGGAAATATGGTCTGGTTTCTGGTACATAGAGCTTAATATCCATATTCCTTCTTTTGCAAACCCTAAGCATCATACCAACAATTGTTTCCCCAAAACATTGGGTCATAATATTGCCTTTATCCGGAAAGAGATCAACTAAAAAACCTGCTACTTCTTCCATAGTAGAATATCTTCTATTTAAGGAATCTATGGTCCTATTGAAGATGGCTTCATCAACTGGATTTCCTTGAGCTAAGGCTTTTTTAGCTGCCTTAAGACATCCATTCGTTACAATCTCCATCCTTTTAGCTGTTGTTGGTCTGGCATGAGAAAGTGTATATGCAGCTTCCTCTAAGTAAAGGATCATATCCTCTTCATTTAAATCTCTGCATTCATAGGCTGCTAGAGCCATTCCCATCCCAGCTGCAGTGTAGGGTCCTGCACTTTGAGTAACCATATCAGCAATAGCTTGGGCTACCTCCTTATGGCTTTTACATGTAACAAATTCAACTCTGGTAGGATAAATTCTTCTATCTAATATCTTAACCATTCCAGCTTCATACCAGGCCACATTCTCATACCTTAGCATAAAGGCTAAATCATGATCACATCTAATCATCTTATCACCTACTTTAATTGGGATAATATTCTATCCTTAATTCTATTGGATTCATAAATTACACGTTCTGTATCAATACTAGTAAAAACTCCATCCTTATATACCACTTTTCCATCTATCATAGATAAACATATATCATCAGATTGAGCTGAATATACTACATTAGCCAAAACATCAAACACTGGTTGTAAATGGGGTTTATCCATATCAATAATTATTAAATCCGCTTTGTTACCAACCTTAATAATACCACAATCCGTCCTGCCTTGAGATAGAGCCCCATTTTCAGTGGCAATTTTCAATATCTGGGAAGGTGGTAAAAATTCTGGGTCTTGATTTACCCCTTTATTGACCATTGATGCTAAATGGATTTCCTCCATAAAGTTTAAGTTATTATTAGATGAAGCCCCATCAGTTCCAATAGCAACTATAATCCCCTTATCAAGCATCTTCTTTATAGGAGCAAAACCACTACCAAGTTTTAAATTGCTGGAAATGCAATGGGCAGGAATCACATTTCTTCTTTTCATAATGTCTAAATCCTCATCTTCAACCCAAACACAATGGGCAGCAACTACTGGTTGATCCAAGAGACCACACTTTTCAAAGTAAGCCGTTGGTGTAAGTCCATGCCTTTCTTTACACTCCTGGTGTTCCCTTTTAGTTTCAGAAACATGAACCTGAACAATTAAATTACTATCTTTTGCAAATTCTGCAACTTGACGGACAAAACCTTCATTTGAAGTATACTCGGCATGTAGACTTGCATCTATCTTTATTCTGCTATTCTTATCCTTATTATAGACCTTTGCTAGTCTTTCAGTATCCTTATAGGACTTTAGGTCATGAAAGTTAGGAAGGATTGAATTAAAGGAAGCACCATGGGTGATATTACCCTTTAGTCCACTTTCATCTACTGCCCTAATAATATCTTCTATATAAAAATACATATCTGTAAAGGACATTACTCCACTTTTAATAAGTTCTATTGCACCAAGCATAGTCCCCCAATAGCAGTCCTCCCCTGTAAGCTTTGCTTCAAATGGAAAGACCTTATCAAAGAGCCAACTTTGAAGTGATAACCCCTCTCCATATCCTCTTAAGAGAGTCATTGGTATATGACAGTGGGCATTATAAAATCCGGACATAAGAACCTTGTTCTTGCCATCATAAACATCTCCCTGGTAAACCTTTGGAAGTTCTTTTCCTATATAACTTATTCTATCTTTTTCAGTTACTAGATTCACATTTGACAAAATATTATAAGCTTCATCCACTATAGTAATATCCTTAAATAGCATAGATTAACTCCTTTCTATTGTTCGTAATTTGAAGACCTAAAGACAAGCCATCTCGTTATTAAACTCTGCATTGAATACTTCTTAGCTATTCAAGCTCTTAATTATCTCTCTTAGTAATTCCTTAAAGACATTAGCTGTTCTAGCTGCAGTTACATCTACTTCTTCAGTTGTAATAGGTTGATTTAATACCCCGGCCGCCATATTGGTCATAAGGGAAAGCCCTAAAACCTTCATCTGACAATGAGCAGCAGTAATTACTTCTGTAACAGTAGACATGCCTACTGCATCTCCTCCAAGAATTCTAATTGCCCTAATCTCAGCTGGAGTTTCAAATTGTGGTCCTGACCAAAAGAAGTAATTTCCTTCCTTTATATCTAAACCTATCTTCTCTGCACAATTCTTGGCTATGACAATTAACTCCTTGTCATAAACTTTAGACATGTCAAAAAACCTTGATCCAAACTCCTCAATATTTGGACCTCTTAGAGGACTGGCCCCCATAAACTTTAGATGATCCTTTATTATCATTATATCTCCTGGAACAAAAGATGTATTTACAGCCCCTGCAGCATTTGTAAGTATTACAGTTTCCACTCCTAGTAGCTTAAATACTCTTATTGGTATTACCAATTGCTCAAAGTCATAGCCTTCATAGAAATGAAATCTTCCTGACATGCAAATTACTTTTTTTCCATGTAGTTCACCAATAATTAGCTTTCCTGCATGAGAGTCAACAGTTGATACTAAGAAATTTGGAATATCCTTATAATCAATAACTGTTGGGTTTTGAATTTCCTCAGCAAGGCTTCCTAAGGCTGTACCCAAAACCATGGCAAGCTCTACTTTGAAGTCTATCTTAGACTGAATATAATCTGCACTTTCCTTAAAGTATTCATAGTTAAAGCATTCTTTCATATAATATCCTCCTATGTAATTTGGTATCCTTCCTTGGTCTGCCTTGTTTGCCATCTATATATCCACTTATTCCTAAAACGTGGTGCTTATGTCCCCCGCATCCAAAACTATAAATAGTTGCAGTGGTGTGTAGTCTAGCTAGTCTATTGATAAATTTACTTATGATAATTATAACAGATAATATTGAAGATAGGATGGTTAATTTGGGGTATATATACAATGGTGATATATATGAAAATTAGGTTTATACTAGTCCCAGTTCTATTATTAGCTGCTCTTGGTATTTTCGTTTATATGTACCAGGGTCAAGATGGCTATGCCTATATTGCAAAAGATAGCAAGATTAAAATATATTTTGAAAAAGAATCAGTTAAAAAGTGGATTGATGAGGAAACTCAATCGGAAATCATCGATGTATTCATAAAAAGGGAATACATTAATCCTATAGGAGCTGTTAAATGGGATAGAACCCTTTGGCATATTGACCAAGAGCATAGTAGATATAGAGCCTCTGATACCTGTGCCTATGACATAGATGATAAACCTTTAGAAACCTGAAGTTTGGACTTTGATTGGGTTTCGTGGAAACCTATAGATGAAGGGACTCTTGAATTTAAGGTCATGGAAAGAATAGGAAAAGACAATTGAGCTAGGAAAAGACAGGGAGCAGAAATCTGCTCCCCTTCTATATTCTATCATAAAATAAAATCCACCCTCTCCAACCTATAGCGCTCATGCTCTTAGGACAGATCTTTCTGCTAGCATCGAAATGGCGTACAATATTCTCCTTAGGTATATTGTATTTATTCATAAGAAATCTAATAAGCTCAAGAGTCTTTTCTTGTGCCAAACTGAAATCTCCATCCTCATTAATACAAATCTCAATACCTATAGAATTGGCATTAGTTATACCAAAGATTCCTTTCCCATCTCCACAATGCCAAGATGAATTTTCATCTTCAACTGTTTGAATAATCTCCTTATGGTCCACAAAATAATGAGCAGAAGCATTTCTATTGCCACCGTTAAAGTAAATATAGTGATTATAGGCTCCTGAACCTACCTTAGTATTACCTGTATCGTGAACCACTATATATTTTATCTTTATACCCTTACGTGATGAAAAATTATACTTAATAATTTTCTTATTAATCTCCATTGTATCCACCGTCCTTCTCTAGTATTTCTCTAAGCTTCCTCAAGGCAGTTTGCTTAGTGTTAACAACTGTTCTATAGGATACGTCATACTTTTTAGCTATATCATCGATTTTCATATTCCCATAATAGAAGTCTATTACCACCTGTCTTTGCTTGAGAGTAATACTTTGTAGAGCATCTACTATTTCTTTTCTCATTTCTAAGCTAATAATTAAGTCTATAGCCTGCTCTTCATCAGACACTAAAAGGTCAATTATTTCTAGATCTTCATTTTCTGGTCCTATTTTCTCGTTTAATGAAAAGATGAACTTTTCTTTGTTCTTATCTAAAAAATAATAGATTAGCATCTGCTTTGCATAACCTAAAAAATAGGTCCCCTTGGTTTGGTCATAGGTCTGAATACACTCAAGAATTACAAGCCTCCCTTCCTGTAATAATTCTTCAAAATCATTGATTCTGTAGAAATACTTCTTTACAGTTGATATTATCAAAGGATTTAACTTGTCCAAGATCCATTCCATACTTTCCTTATTGCTTTCTCTTGCTTTTTGTAAATGTTCATTAATTTCTTTGTACATATATCCTCCATTGGAGGAAGGCGCCTTCCAAATATTCCGGTAGCCTTACTATACAATGTAATTAACCAATATAAAATTCAAGACTATCTAAAATAAGGTCATGAGTTCGTCCTTCTTTTATTGATATAAATGAAAGACGGTATAGAAATTTAGAAAGTGGAATATGAACAAACTTAAGTATAAGAGGTAATTTCATAACTATTACTTTTAAATCTTTCTCAAAAAATAAAAACTTGAGAATCATTGAGATCTCAAGTTTTTCTAACAATTATATACTATATATATACCTTAAATATTGATTCCAAGAAATCACGGCTGAACAAATATATATATAACACCAACTTTAAATAGTTTCTCAAACTATTCCGTTACTCCATTCAGCATATCAATCTTTTTGTTTCTAAAATATAGGCCTAAATCTACCGAAACCATGACCATATTTATAAAGTAGAATATTACCACATAGTTAATTCTATCGGCCAATGCCTTAGAGATTATTCCACATGCATAGCCAAATATTATTATGCTTAAGAAGAAGGGACTTTTACCCTTAGCCGTTCTGGCTTTCATACTTTTATGTATTGACACTGGCCAGGCTGCTCCAAATGATAATACCATCATTACCTCTAAAAATTCTGACATGCCTTCAGCTCCTTTGACAAGATTCTTTAATAAGTTCCATTTTTGGTGCCATATTTTCACATCACCACAGCCTTTTAGCAATTTAATTACCTCTCATCTTCTTACCATAATAACATAAAAGCAAACTGTTTCTCCATTACTTTGAGAAAACTGGAGCAATTCTTCCTCTTAATAATAATAGTCTCTCCGAATACTGAAAGATAGACGATAGAACTCTTTGGAGAAAACACAGACATAAAGTAGCAGTCTATACGAGAAAGTAACAAATCAAAGAAAAGATTTCTTTCTAGCTTTACTATTATCAAACGAAAATGTTATAAATATTGAAATTATCAACAATACTAATGCAATTAAATAGCTAAAATTGTACTTATTGGTCTGATCAAATATTGCGGCAGCAGTCATTGGACCTATTATACCTCCCAATCCCCAACCCGTAAATAAAAACCCATAATTAATTGCAAAGTTTTTAGGTCCATAATAATCTCCTATTGTAGCAGGAAATGCTGAGAATGCTGCTCCATAGCAAATCCCTACTATAGAAACTCCAATAATAATTGATAATATACTTTTATAATTTGAGAATAATATCATATTAATACTTTCAAATATAAATATTGCTCTTATGAGATTAATTCTTCCAATTCTATCCGATAAAACTCCTCCAATAAGCCTTCCAAATGTACTAAAGATAGCTATTATTACAACTAATGCAAAACCACCCTCCCAGTTCACCTGAACCTTAGAAATATTGGATATATGTGAGATTATCATTAGACCGGCAGTTGAATTTATCCCGAACATAATCCACAATTTATAATAATTAAGTGTCCTTAACATTTCCCTCCAATTATAGTCCTTATTAATAGCTTTGTTATTTTCAATATCTATGTTTGAACTATATGAAATGAAATTTGC
>CAZHLF010000040.1:0-13540 GCA_964532845.1 uncultured Tissierella sp. | reverse complement strand
GCAGAAAGACCACCAGTGATACGATCGATAATTATCTAAAGATGCTTGAAAATGCATTCATCATCTACAAAGCAAATCGTTATGACTTAAAGGGGAAGATGTTTCTAAAAACCCTAGAAAAATACTATATTGTAGATATGGGCATTCGCAACCAACTTACAGGACTGCGTAATACCGATTATGGCCACGTTTTAGAAAATCTTGTCTATCTAGAACTATTAAGACGGGGCTACGACGTCACAATTGGAAAAGTCGGTACATTAGAGGTTGATTTTGTCGCAACAAAAGCAGATGAGAAAATCTATTATCAGGTTTCAGCTACAATTTTAGATGAGAACACAAGAGAGCGAGAGCTACGTCCTCTTGAGTCCATATCTGATAATTATCCAAAATATATTCTTACCATGGACCAAACCGTCTTTAATGACTATTCTGGGATCAAGGTAAAAAATATCATAGACTTTCTGCTTGAGTAATTATTTAGCCCCTTAATCGGGGCTTTTTATCTATTCATATTTTAGATAAGGCGTGACAGCCACCGCAGCTCTATCCTCTATTCTTAATTGTTTTCTTGTTTGAGTACATTTTCAGATCTGTCTCATGTATGAAGTCACTAATATTAATGCCCTTATTGTAATCAAAAGTGTCTGAGCCTATTGCAATATCCAATATATATTCATGGTCAGATTTGGTTGCATTCAGTTCCTCTCTCATTTTGTTTACCAGCCCCTCATAAACTTCAGCATCCAGGTCAAAAATTACACAAGCGAATTCATCACCACCCAACCTAAAGCAATCACCATGCGGCTTAAGATACGTATCAATTACTTCTGCACAGGCTCTTATAGCTTCATCTCCTACTTTATGACCATAATTGTCATTAATGTATTTCAAGTTGTTTATATCCATCATAGCCAATTTAAAGGATTTTTTACTGTTAGATCTCCTTAATCCATCAATATATTTCTCAAATGCAGCCCTATTACCCATATTTGTCAAAACATCCTTGTATGCCAGCTTCTTTAAGATTTCAGACTCTTTTTCATTTTGAATCATGTTATTTATGAAGTTGAAAGTGTTAAATGAGATTTGAAGAAAGAAAAGTATTATACCAACACCATTGAAATAACCTATAATTTCATATCTTCCCAGAAAGAAAACTATGATTTCAATAAGCAAAAAAACACCTAAAGTACTGGAGTAAATAAGCATCTGCTTTGCCTGCTGATTCCCATGCTTTATCCATTCAATAACCATAAAAAATAAGGAGGCTGCCAATGCTAAGATAATAAGAACCACTGTAATGTTCATGCTTGATATAAAATTTGAGATCCCTGCCAACTGAAGATAAAGATTTAATATTAGATCAATAATAAACAAAATAGCCAAAGTAACCATTATGGATTTGTACTTTTTCAATACAGACGCCCTCAGGAATAAAGCAAATGATGTAGTAATAAGAGGAATCACCATATAACTTAAACTTCCTATTATAAACCTGTTACCTATAAACAATTGCATTACCTTCGATTCACTAAATATCCAGATGGCTACAAAAACAGCAAATGTCCCCAGATAGATTAGTCTATTGTCTTCGAGTTTTTTTACCACTCCCGATAGAACAATAGTTATTAGTCCGAATACGAAGAATATAAGACTAAGAATTATCTTAAAGATATTACTGATAACAATATCAAAAATCAGGTCTTTCTCCTGACCTGCATAAACCTCGTTGAGCATTCCTGAAAATGCTATTGTGGGAGACGACATTTCAATCCTAAGTTCTCTTCCACTGATACTATCTGGCAACTCAAACAAGTGCCATAGACTAGCATCTGGCACCTTGATCTTTCCATCCTTAGCCTTTATATCTCTAAAGATCTCTATCCCATCCACATAAACTATTACATCCTGCATAGAAGACCTTATCCTAAGACTTGAATTGTTACCCAAGCCATCAGGTAATATAAGCCTTGCTATATATTTGGTATTCTCCTTAAGCTTCAGGTCATATGGGAAATTCACATCATTTATTAAAATACCATCATGCTCTACTGTCCATCCATGGTTCAAATCGTTCTTCTTATTACTTATAAGTCTATAATTCTCAGAAGGAAGCGTGAGTACGAGATATGCTACTGCACCAAATAATAAAGCTACCACAACAAATATGATAATTCGGTTTATTCAAGCCCTATTCAATGTTGACACCTCTAGTAATGGTATATTTTTCCTAAAGTGTATTATATATTATCGTTTTGTAAATGTCAATTTCAAGCTAGGTGGCAGGACCGGAGCCATGAGAAGATTTTTCTTTTCAAGTTAACCCTTTATACCTCCCAGCTCCAACTGCCTTAATCTTGCCCTCTAGCTCCATTACAGAAAGTAGTTCTATTAGTTCATATTGAGGTATATTAGACTCCAGGCTAACTTCCTCTATTGTCTTAGAAGATTTCATTAAAGAATGTACAATTTTCTCTTCTATAGGAGTTAATGCTATAGGTAAATATTGTTGATCACTATTCTTATTTTTTACACTTGAACTTAAATGTGAATTTATATTAGTAGAATTTATTATAGAATCATTTATGGGATTAGTTTTAGAGTTATTATTTAATAACAGCTGTGCTGGATCAAGATAGATTTTCCCACCTTCAGCAATAAGTTTGTTAGAACCCTTTCCGGAAGAACTATATATTTCATGAGGAGGAACAAATATCTCTTTACCTTGTGATTTTGCATAATTAGCAGTTATCAAGGCTCCACTATTTTCTGCAGCCTCTACAAGTAAAATCTTCTTACTCCAACTAGATATGAGTCTATTACGTTTTGGAAAATATTCTGACCTAGCTTTTGTTCCAGGTAAATATTCTGATATTACAGCTCCATTTTCAATAATACCATCCATTAGCTCTCTATGTTCAGAAGGATAGTATATATCTACCCCACAGCCTAGAAAAGCCAAAGTATATCCTCCATTCTTAATACAGGAAATATGAGCATAAGAATCTATTCCTTTAGCCATACCACTTATTACAGGGATATTTTCTTCTGCTAAATACTTTGCTGCCCTGATGGCTATCTCTTTTCCATATTCTGAACATCTTCTGGAGCCTATAATAGCTACACCCTCACTATCAGGCTTAATAGTCCCTTTATAATATAGTAATATTGGAGCGTCTATGTACTCCTTTGCACTTTGAGGATATAAAATATCATTATATGTAAGTATTCTTATATTATTTTTCTGACAATAATATAAGATGGAATATGCCTTGTCCAAGGATCTAGAAGATATTATCTTATGAGCTATTGAATTCCCAATACCATTAACCCCTGTAAGTTCATCTTTACTAGCATTGTAAATAGACTTTGGATCTCCAAATTTGTCCAAAAGTCTTTTACCCAAGACAGGCCCCAATCCTTTAATTATATTTAGCCAAATCCAGTACTCCATTTTTTCCTCCTATAGTACTGCCATAATACTTCTATCCTTTTCTAAATCTCTAGACATTAGAGCTGCAGCTATATCTTTCTTTCTAATCATTAGGGACTCATCCATATCAGCAAATGTTCGTGCTACCTTTAGAAACTTATGAAAGGTCCTTGCACTATAATTAAATTTATCATATGCCATTTGAAGTAATTTTTGTCCTTCCCCTTCAAGCTGACAATATTCCTTGATCAAAGCGTTATTCATTTGAGCATTACAGTTTACCTTAGGGATATTTTTAAATCTTTTATTTTGAACTCCTCTAGCAAACTCCACCCTTTCCCTTAGCTCCCTTGAAGACTTTCCTAAGGAATGATTGGAAAGAGCCATAAAATCAACTGCTCTTACATATTTCTGTATATCCATTCTATCCATAATTGGACCAGAGATCTTTTGTCTATATTTTAATACTTCATAATCAGTACATTTACATTTCTCATTTCCATAATAACCACATGGGCATGGGTTCATTGCAGCCACTAGCATAAAGCTTGCAGGATAGGTATTGGTCTGCTTCACTCTAGAAACAGTTACCTTTTGATCCTCCATAGGTTGCCTCAAGGCCTCTAAAGTCTTTTTATTAAACTCAGCCACCTCATCTAAAAACAATACTCCATTGTGAGCCAGTGAAATCTCTCCAGGGGTAGCATTATTTCCACCACCAATTAGAGAATTAGTAGAAGCATTATGGTGTGGTGCACGAAATGGCCTATCTAATATGAGCCCTGCCTTCTCCTTTAATACACCTGCTACACTGTAGATTTTGGTGACCTCTAGTGCTTCTTCATCTGTCATCCGTGGCAGAATGGTTGGAATACGCTTGGCAATCATTGATTTGCCACAACCAGGAGCACCTATCATAATCATATTGTGGCCTCCAGCAGCAGCTATAACCACATACTCTATTAAAGCATCTTGCCCTTGTACGTCCTTAAAATCAAGTTTAAATTTATCTTCCTGCTCTTCAGTATCTATTACCACGTCTGGATAATATTCTCTTCTATTCTCCAGAAACTCTACTACCTCAGTAAGATTATCAAAGCCAAAAATATTGACTCCAGATACCAAGGAAGCTTCCCTTACATTATCAAGTGGTACAATAATATTCTTCATTCCAGATTCTTTTGCAGCAATAATCATAGGTAAAACTCCGCTACATCCCCTAAGTTTAGCATTTAGGGACAACTCTCCTATGTATGCAAATTCTTCGTTTCGGGCTAATATACATTGCTCTGTTTCTATTAACAGTCCAAGTGCTATAGGGAGGTCATAATGTGAGCCACTCTTTTTTAAATCACTAGGAGCAAGATTAATAACTATCTTCTTTTGAGGGAATGTATAATTGCTATCATTTATGGCTGCCTGTACTCTTTCCCTGGCTTCCTTAATGGCAGTATCTCCAAGTCCAACTATAGAAATCATAGATTGTCCTTCAATTTCCTTTACTTCAACATCAACCAGATATCCTTCAACACCTAATATTCCAAAACTCTTAACAATGGAAGCCAAGGCAAACCCTCCTATTTTTCATCATTAGCAATTCTGTAAACAGCAGCATCACTGATTGAGATGCTTTCTCCGATTTCCTTCATAGTATAATTTGCTTTAAGAGCCACGTCTATAAACTCCTTCTTATATTGGCTTAAGTACCTTTTTCTTGAACCAAGTTTTATCTCTTTGAAAATCTTTGAATCCTTAACAACACCTTCCAAAATCTCATCCAATGTCTTGATATCCGATTTAAGATATTTATCCAGTTCATATGTATTTACATTACCAATAACTTCACAATTCTCAAAGAAATCCATATCTTCTCTTTTTTCTTCAGACATGAATTCAATATATGCCCTTAATGCTTTAGATCTATCCTGAGAAAATATATTAAGGATAAAATCAATATCTACCATACCTTCTAAATCATTAAATCTATAATATTTATCACTACTCCAAGTGTAATCCTCTACCCTTTTACACATCTTTGCAGCAACTGGATTCTGATGAACATATCTTAAGAGAGATAGAAGATATCTATCATCGATTACCAAGATACCTTTATATCTATTTTCAAATACATGGCCTGATCGTTTATACTTTATGTTAAAATATCTAGAGAACTTATTATTTATTCGGTGCATTATGGTCTTTAATGGAGCCTGGGAAATACGGATTATAAGATGGTAGTGATTACTCATTATCACATACCCATATAGCTCAAACCCCATGATATCACGATATTCTTTAATTAATCCTAACAAGTATTCTTTATCCTCACTCTTATTGAAGATATATTCTCTGTTATTTCCCCTTTGAATCAGATGATATACTCCTCCAGGATACTCAAATCTAGGCTTTCTTCCCAACAAAATACACCCCTTGTTTTATATTATCAAAAGGTGTAAACGTTTGCAATATTTTGAAAATATTTATTTCATTTTAGACTAATTCTTCCATTATTTTACTGATCTTAGTACCTGTAATTTAATTTCTTGATTTTCAACCTTATCTGTTAATTTTTCTAATTTTTACTTAGCTCCATTATTCCTTCAATGCTTTGTTTATATCCATCATACAAAGCTTTATGATTAGTATCCATTTTATTTTCTAGACTTACTATATCTTGTCTAGTTTCTACTATATCCTGTTTAGTAGCCATAGTAGACTTCATTTCTTGCATTGCAATATACATTTTTTCTAACAAATCAAATACCTTATCTTCCATAAAATAATCCTCCACTAATAACTCTATTTTTATTATAGCATTTAATACTAACTATCACACTAAAATTTTTATAGTAATTGCTAGCTCAATAAAGTGAAACTAAAGGATAGCAGCTAACTATCCTTTTAGTTCTTTAGTAAATATACTTAACATCTTAGGTTGCAGTCAACGGACCCTTTACGCAACAACCCAAATCGATATTCATGTCGATTTATCTCGATTATCTATATTGAAATCTAAATTTTATTATGATTTGATTGAGATAATATAATTTGATTCTAAGGGGTGATATTATGGTTTTAGAGAAAGTTATACAACTGAACTAGGAGTTTAGTGGCTCAATTCTTAGGCAAGTAGATGAGGTTTATGAATATATAAATCTTTTTAACAATAAAAATTCTACTATTGATAATTTAAAAAGAGTTGATCATCTTGATTATCCTGAGTATGCTATAAGAGAAGCTTTACTAAATACAATAGTTCATAGAGATTATGATTACTCGGGTAGTATTTTGATAAACATATTTGAAGATAGAATCGAATTTGTGTCTATTGGTGGGTTAGTTAAAGGACTTACTTTAATTGATATAATGGGAGGGGTATCCCAGGCTAGAAATACCATAATAGCAAATATTTTTTATCGATTAGAATTGATTGAAAGTTATGGTACAGGAATACAAAGAATTATTGAAAGCTATCAAGGCAAGAATATGCATCCTATATTTACACCAGGACCTGCCTCTTTCATAGTTATTATTCCGAATATGAACTATATAGATGATAATATTTATGAAGAAGTTTTAAGTGATGAAGAACTAGTTCTAAATCTTCTAAAGATAAAATCAGAGATTACAAGAAGGGATGTAGAAGAACTTCTTGGATGTTCAGCTTTCCCTGCAACAAAGATATTGAATAAGCTTATTAAAAACAAGGTAATTTCGAGAATAGGAACCGCTAGAGCAACAAGGTATAAATTAAAATAGTTTAGATAATCAGGGAAGTTAATACACTTAATATATGCTGAATTAAACCAGGGTAACAGTGCTTCTTAATGCATTTGCTTTCGCTACTAGCACAGTTACCCACTTAATATAGTATTATTTAGTTTTAAGAGGTCGAGTCCTTGAATCCAGTAGACTGATTATAGTATTATACATAATCACATTAACATAAGCCAATTCTAATTTTCTTTCCTTCTAGGATGTCCAGTCGCTTACATCCGAACCTAGTTTGACTAGCAGCATAAATTTAAAAGTCACAAAATCTGAGTTTTGAGACAAAAAAATGGACCTTCAAATAATCAGAAAGTCCTCTTATATTTATATCACAGAATATTTAATAACTTATTATCTTAGGTGACAGGCATCCCTTTTTAAAAACTTATTTCTTATAAAATATCATTTATATCAATACCAAGAAGTTCTAACTTAATAGCCGCTATCTCTTCTTTTTTATCATTAGATATTTCTCCAACTTTTTCATACATATCTTTTTTTAAAACTGGTTGGGTTAACTGTATTTGAGCCATACACTTTCTTAGTACATCATCCTTTTTTACGTTTCCTTCATTTGGATATAAAAGAACATCAAACTTTTGTAGAAATCTTATAGTCGTAGAAATAGGTGCAACTCTTATTAATAGAGATTCTTCATCGTTATTTTCTAAACAGTTTTGTACAACTAATACAGTTCTAGAAGGATATGTCTTCCTTTTGTCTACTACTCTATCACTTGGAAGTAACCTTATGAGCTCATCCCTAAGTTTCCATATCTCACCAAATGCAAATTCCCTACTATCTTTTAGACTCTCCACTTCACTATATAGTTCTGCCATATTCTGCTCTCTCCATTGTATCTAACGTAGCCTCATAGGTATCTAAAATGAATTTCTCATATTCCTCATAGTTATCCTCACTTAATCTAAAAACTTCCTTTTCTTTAAGGTTCTCTTGCGCCTTTTTTAAATTAGTAGATGAAAATTTGAATATTTTATTTTTCACTTCTTTCATCCCCCTTTCTAAGGCTTTAGAAGTATAATATCTACGCATTAATTCACTATCTATCACTACATCACATACATCCTTAACATTTAAACATCCTCTAGCTTCAATCCAAGGAATCTCACAATGATTCATCTCTTCTAATTCATCTGCAGAATATGTGCCATATATTCCAAGAACTTTATTAATTATATTCAACCTATAATCAGGAATAGTACTCATTAGTCTATCTAAAATTTTATTCGCTACATCTACTTCCATATGTATATTATTATACCCATATCTAGAATAATTAAAATATAAAGGTCTTAAAACTGCGCCATGAATCCAGGCTTCAAAATCATTTTCTATTACTTTTTCACCTAATAAAGCTAAACTCCATGCTTGACAATAATACATTAATTTTTGAAGTTTTTTATTTGAAATTTCTAATCCGTGCGAGTTACAGTATGCTAATACATAATCAGATAAATCTTCATAATCCATAAAATTCATCTTTATCCCCCTATTTAATAAATAGATCATTAGTATATATATTACTATTGTATCATTCCTGTTTTTATATGTCACTACATTTTTCCTAATAGAAAATCATATACTATTATAGCTAATCAAAGTAATTACTCTTATTTATATCTACTAAAAGAATCGGGTCTTTGACAGTTTAATAGTAAAATAATCGCTGAAGCCATTGTAAAGGCTTTATTTTTTTGTCAATTTTCTTGGAAATGCATTGCGTAATATGTGGTAATATGTTGTAATATAATGAATTGGAGGTGTTGTCGTGAGACTGTCTATTTCAAAATCTAAGAACTCAACCTCGCTTTATGTTATCAAATCGATTTATGAAAATGGTGTGCGTACAACTAAAATTGTAGAAAAACTTGGAACTACTAAAGAACTAGAAAGTAAATTAAACGGCCAAGATCCTATCGAATGGGCAAAAAAGTATATTGAAGAACTCAATAAAAAGGAAAAAGAAGATAAACGTGATATTATTGTTAAATACTCTCCTGTAAAAGTTATCGAAAAAGACGAAAATCGATTATTTAATGGCGGCTATCTATTCATACAACAAATTTATTATGCCCTTGGATTACATAAAATTTGCAATGAAATTTCAAGCAAATACAAGTTTTCATTTGACTTAAACTCCGTACTTTCAAGACTTACTTATGGAAGAATTTTATTTCCTGCTTCAAAGCTTGCTACTAATCAGCTTGCAGAAAAATTTATTGAACCACCTAACTTTGAATTACAACATATTTATCGTGCTCTAGAGGTCATAGCAAAAGAATCTAATTTTATACAATCAGAACTATATGCTAATAGTCTAAAGATTTCCAAAAGAAATACAGGGGTTCTCTTCTATGACTGCACCAATTTTTTCTTTGAAATTGAGCAAGAATCAGGTATTAAGCAATATGGATTATCCAAAGAACATAGACCTAATCCTATTGTACAAATGGGACTTTTTATGGATGGCGATGGGATTCCACTTGCATTTAGTATTAACAAAGGAAATACAAATGAACAAATTACACTGAACCCATTGGAAAAACAAATTCTATCAGATTTTAATCTATCTAAGTTTATTGTATGTACTGATGCAGGACTTGCTTCTATTGATTCCAACATATTCACGTAATGACCTAACAGACGATTTACATGAAGCTTTTGGTTTTAGAACTGATTATCAGATAGTATCAAACCAACAAATTAAAAATATTTTTAATGAAACTAAAAAGTAAAAAAATTACGCAAGTTCCAACTCGCAACAAAACCCTGAAAGTCCTCTTGTATTTATATCACAGAATATTAAATAACTTATTATCTTAGGTGACAGGCACCGGCACTTTCGGCCTAAGCTTTACCAATTATATCAATAGCTTGAGAATCAATATGGCAAAATCTCTCCTTAAGAGCAAAGGAGACAAATACACCATAAGCCAGATTTCAGTAATGGTAGGATACAACAGTCAACATTATTTCAGCAGGGCTTTCAAAAATTACACCGGATGTTCACCTAATAGCTTTAGAAATGCTCTTACTTAATAACTAAATTTAAAAATCTTTCTTCAAAAAAACTGGATGATGATCTATAAGATCTTCATCCAGTGCATTGTTTCTTACTCGTATGTTCCTTTTACTATGATTTCCTTATTCTGCATCATGATTTGACCTCTGGCTATTACATATTCCAGATTGAAGTCTTTATCGACTAAAACAAGATCAGCATCGCTGCCCTCACATACAGTTCCCTTAGCCGGGAAAATTCCCAAAGCTTTTGATACATTTGATGTGAAGTAAGGCAGTGCTTCATCGATACTCATTTTATTATCCACTACCATCTTCTTCAATTCTTCGAACAGGCTGCTTACGGACGATACTCCTATCTTAATGAGATTTCCTTTCTCATCATATCTTGACCAGCTTCCATATCCGTCAGAGCTTATGGTTATGTTCTCCGAAGGTACCTCATTCTCTTTTGCCAGAGCAACAACCCAAGCAGGCGACATTTCATCGTATATCCCGCAGGTAAGATCAATAACTCCGCCTTTTTTAGCAAACTCAAAGGATTCAAGAAGAAGCTCTTTCTTTCTATTGACATGCGTCGGCCTGAATGTCCTTATGGGGACGTCCCATTTGCTAATAATATTGTTGATTGGGAGAAGTCCGTTATCGCTGCTTCCCATATGGGTCACAACTATACCTGCCTTGCCGGAAAGCATACCGGCAACTCTTACATCAGATGCCAATCTTGCAAGCTCTTCATCTGAAACGCTTGGAGCCCTGTGGTCGGATATGGCGATTTTTACTCCAATCACCTCATCGATGAACACAATATCCTTCTTGACAGACCCTGTTATAGTAACTGAAGGATAGCCGTAGGAACCAGTCACAGCAAGACAACTTATACCCTCTTCCTTTAGGGCCTTAGCCTTTGCAACAAGGTTTTCGACACTTCTTGTTGTTGAATCTGTTCCCAACAAGCCCATAGTGGTAGTAATTCCGCCGCTGATAAGCTTTGAAAGCGTTATTTCAGGAACTCTTGTCTTAAAGCTTCCTTCTCCTCCCCCCCCTGTAATGTGGACATGTCCATCTATAAGTCCTGGCATCAATATTTTGTCTTTGCCATCTATGATGACCATTGCATCACTAATAGGTGACAGATCATCACCTATCATGACAACTCGATCATGTATTATCATTATATCTTTAACACCCAGATCCTCAGGTGAAAAAATATGTGCTCCCTTTATTAAAATCATTAGTTCACCTCAACTCCTGTTTTAGATTCTTTTTCAGGTTTCAATTTAGCGATCCCTATCCCTGTAAATGCCAAAATTATCGCGAATACAATACCCATGTAGTTCATGATCGCCCAAGGCAAATACTCCATTGTAGATACTCCAAGGGTCGTAGACATGTATGCCCCAGCTGCAGACCATGGAATAAGCGGAACAAGTACGGTACCTGAATCTTCAAGGGTTCTTGACAAGTTCTTAGGATGAAGATTTCTCTTAACGTAAGCATCTCTGAACAGCTCTCCTGGTATAAGAATGGACAGATATGAGCTTCCTGTAACAAACGCAACTGTGAAGCATGATGCAATTGTTGAAAGAATAACTCCACCAGTAGTTTTGACCTTCTTCAGCATAGCTTCCAACACAACATCAAGCATACCGGTAACACTCATTATACCTGCAAATCCCATTGCGCAGAAGATAAGTACAGTAGTAACAGTTACTGATACAACTCCGCCTCGATTAATCAGCGTAGCTACTGTGGGTGCAACTTCTCCGGTAAATCCGGTCATGCTTACATTAAAGCCTTGGATCAAAGAAATAAAGCCGCTTTTAAGAGTGAAGCCCTGTACGAACATACCTATCAATACTGAAAAAAGACTTGTTCCAAGCATTGTCGGGATCGTAGGCCATTTCAATAGTGATCCTGCTATGATCAAAACGACTGGCAATAATAAAATTATATTCCAGTTGAACATCTCACTTAATTGCGCCTGAAGCGTCAAAACGATCTCAGGAGTAGTTGCTGAACCCGCCGAGTTCATACCTACGATAAAATAAACTACTAAAGCTACAAGAGAAGCCGGAATGGTGGTATAAAGCATATGCCTTATGTGCTCATACAATTCTGATCCGGCTGCGATCGGTGCCAGGTTTGTAGTGTCAGACAACGGTGAAAGCTTATCTCCGAAGTATGAACCAGCTACTACAGCACCTGCAGTTGCCGGCAATGATACTCCAAGTCCTGCAGCAATACCCATTATCGCAACACCGATAGTACCAGCAGAGCCCCAAGATGTACCAGTTACGGTGGATAGTACAGCAGTTATAAGGAATGCCGTAACTAAAAGAAACTTAGGATTTACTATATCAACTCCGTAATAGATGATCATTGGAACTGTTCCTGCATACATCCATGATCCGATAAGTAGACCAACACTCCAAAGAATTAGTGTTGCAGGCAATGCTCTTGAAATCTTTTCGATTACTCCAGCTTGCATCTCATCCCATGTATAACCAAGTTTCCATGCAATAACTCCAGCCACGAAAGCCGACAAAATAATAATTGGCTCTGTTCTTAATTTTAAAACTCCTACGCCAAAGCTTAATGAAATTACCATGAATAAAATAGGAATCATACCTTGTAATAATGTAGGTCTCTTCTTAATTGCTCCCTTTTTTTCCATATTATCACTCCCTCGTCATTTTGCTATATACTAATGCAATTTGCATGCCAAGGGTATCTATTCATGTAAATTCACCGTACTTCAGCATTATTCCATATTTCTTGGCGATATGACCAAACAAGAAATATGGATATATCCATATCATGGTTGGATATATCCATTCATAATTTTCGTTTTTCCTTTTTCAGTTAGTTTAATACCTATTTTATTCTCGACCTCGACCAAGCCCTCTTCCTTAAGCTCCTGGATCAGCCTCCTAAGCTTACCTTCGCCTATCTCTGCGGCTTCCTCTTCTGCGATCCGAGCCAATCTTATCCTTCCAATAGGAGCTTCCCCCATCCTTGCAATTGTACTTAATATCCATCCTTTTGAGTCCGGTGCCACACTACTTGTTCGAGAATCGCTTAATATATGGGAGTGCAGATCACTTGGCTGTATCAATGAGCCACTATGGATAAGGCATAGGTATTCTGCAAGATTTCGCAGCTCCCGCACGTTCCCGATCCAGGAATAATCTCTGAGTATCCTCAATGACTCAGGAGTTAAAAGTTAGGTTACAGGCACCGGAGCTATCAATAAGCATCTTTTCTCTTTGTTCTACAGTAAAATCCGGG
>CAZHLF010000039.1:0-13748 GCA_964532845.1 uncultured Tissierella sp. | reverse complement strand
ATGTTTAAAAATCAGAGTTGTCAGAGATTTAATACTATAATTTTTGACAATACCATATCAATAAAGGGGGCAATTCTATGAAAAAGAAGATTCTATTAGTATTATCTGTGGTTTTAGTTCTAGCGTCCTTAGCTGGATGTGCTGGTCAGTCAACAACAGGTGGGTCAAGCTCTGATGTTATAAAAATAGGTGTAATGGAGCCTATGACAGGAGCAAATGCTGCTGGTGGAGAAATGACTGTAGAAGGTATCCAGCTTGCAAATGAAAAGGTAAGTGAAGTTTTAGGCAAAAAAGTAGAATTAGTAATTGTTGACAACAAGTCAGACAAGGTAGAAGCAGCGAATGCAGCCTCAAAATTGATCGAGCAAGATAAAGTTGTTGCTATAATTGGATCTTATGGTAGCTCATTATCCATGGCAGCCGGAGATATCGTTAAGAATGCTAAGGTTCCAGCTGTAGGTTGTTCACCAACAAACCCACTTGTTACCTTGAATAACGATTATTATTTCAGAGTTTGTTTTATAGACCCATTCCAAGGTACTGTAATGGCAAACTACGCATTTAATGAACTTGGTGCTAAAAAAGCGGCTATAATCCAAGACGTACAAAATGACTATTCAGTAGGACTTTCAAAGTATTTCGTAGATGCTTTTGTTAAGCTTACTGGGGATGCAAATAGCATAGTTGCTACAACATCCTATAACGCTGGAGATCAGGACTTTACTGCACAACTTACAAATGTTAAGTCTTTAAATCCTGATGTAATATTTGCACCAGGAAACTATGGTGAATCAGCATTACTTATTAAACAAGCAAGAGCTTTAGGAATCACAGCCCCAATACTAGGCGGAGATACTTGGGAATCACCAGAGTTCTTATCTATTGGTGGAGAAGCTGTTGAAGGTGCAGTTTACTCAACTCACTTTACTGCAGAATCACCAGTAACAGAAACTTCCAAGACGTTCCTAGCTGACTATAAAGCAAAGTATAATCAAGATGCTAATGCATTTGCGGCTCTAGGATACGATGCTTATTTGGTAATAATAGATGCTATAACAAGAGCAAACTCAGCAGATCCAGTAGCTATTAGAGATGCTATAGCTGCAACTAAGGATTTCGTAGGCTCAACAGGAAACATCATCCTTGATGTAAACGGAGACGCTGTAAAATCAGCAGTTATCAACAAGGTTGAAGGTGGAAAATTCGTTTATTTAACAACAGTAGAACCGATACAATAAAACATAGGTAATAAGTAATAGGTAAGAACTAAGAACTAAGAGTGAAAAGATAATTTAAACCCGGGATGCTTCGCCTTTCTCAGACCAGTCTCATGCTGAGAAGAGCAGTATAATTTATGCTATGGAAGAATCTCGGGTTTTACCTCTTAACTATTACCTCTTACCTATTCACTATCTTTTTTGACTGGAGGAATGAGTATGAGTATACAGGAATTCCTACAACATTTAGCAAATGGAACATCCCTTGGGAGTCTTTATGCATTGATCGCTATTGGGTATACCCTTGTTTATGGGATATTAAGACTTATAAACTTTGCCCATGGCGATATATTTATGCTTGGGGCATATATTACCTTTTATGGTATGCATTATACTCCATTACCTTGGTGGTTGGTATTCATTCTTGCATGTGTATTGACGGGATTAGTTGGACTTCTTCTTGAAAAGCTGGCTTACAGGCCATTAAGAGATGCTCCAAGAATTACTATATTAATATCTGCAATAGGTGCATCTTTCTTGTTACAAAACCTTGGTATCCTCGTATTTAGTGGAAGACCAAAAGCATTTCCAACACCTGATATTTTGAATCAGAACCTTGTTATTGGAGGAGTATCTGTAGCCTTAATTTCAATAATTATTCCTATAGTAACAATTATTATTTTAGCTATACTATCATTTATAATTCAAAAGACTAAGACAGGAATGGCAATGAGAGCTTTGTCCAAAGACTATGAAGCAGCTAGTCTAATGGGTATTAATATAGATGCGGTAATCTCTTTTACCTTCTTTATAGGTTCATTTTTAGCAGCTGTTGGAGGTATCATGTGGAGCGTAAAATATCCTCAACTTATTCCTATAATGGGTATAATGCCAGGGCTTAAGTGCTTTATAGCTGCAGTTATTGGCGGTATTGGAAACATTAAAGGAGCTGTTATTGGTGGATTTATTCTGGGACTTGGGGAAATTATGCTTATAGCATTTTTACCAGGACTTACAGGGTACAGAGATGCTTTTGCATTTATATTGTTGATAGTGATACTTCTTATTAAACCAACTGGTTTAATGGGCGAAAGAATAGCAGAGAAGGTGTAGCCATGAAAAATAATAATCTATTAAAAAATATCTTATTAATCCTTCTGGCTCTTGTAGTGCTATTCGTACTGAATATCACCTTAGACAGCTATAAGGTCAGAATTGTAAATTTGTGTTCAATCTATATTATACTAGGACTTAGTATGAATCTTATAAATGGTATAACAGGTTTATTCTCCCTGGGACATGCAGGTTTTATGGCATTAGGTGCTTATACTGTAGCTCTTTTAACCATGAGTCCTGAAACCAAGGAATTAAACTTCTATATGGAGCCAATATTACCTTTCTTAAAGGACTTGAACATGCCTTTTATTGTAGCACTTTTAATGGGTGGGCTAGTAGCTGCCATATTTGGATTTTTAATCGGTGCTCCAGTACTTAAGCTTACTGATGATTATCTTGCTATTGCAACTCTAGGTTTTTCTGAGATTATCAGAATAGTAATAATAAATCTTCAACCTATTACAAATGGAGCCTTAGGTCTTAAAGGACTTCCTCCAAAGAACAATGTTTTCTTTGCTGAGATGTTGGGACAGGTTCCAAAGATTAATCTTCTATGGGCTGGTTCCATTGCTATAGGGACAATAGTTTTATTTAGTCTTCTTATGAAGGGAAGCTATGGTAAAGCCTTTAAAGCAATTCGTGAAGATGAGATAGCAGCAAGAAGTATGGGAATTAATTTGTTTAAGCATAAGGTAATGAGCTTTACTATAGGTTCATTCTTTGCAGGAGTAGGTGGAGGACTTTTAGGAGTATCCCTAGGTACTATTGACCCTACACTATTTAAATTCTCACTTACCTGGAACATACTCTTAATTGTAGTACTTGGAGGTATGGGAAGTATTACTGGTACTATTATCTCAGCTATTATTGTAACGATTGGTATGGAAGCCTTAAGATTTCTTGATGCATCAATTAACCTGGGTTTCTTCCAAACACCAGCACTGCCTGGACTTAGAATGGTTGTATTTTCAATAATTTTAATGATGGCAGTTATATTTAAGAAGGATAATTTCTTTAAATCTACCCTGGAGAAAGTGAGGGGAAGATATGCTAAAAATTGATAATGTGACCATGAGATTCGGTGGAGTTGTTGCAGTTAACAGCTTTAATGCTCAGATTAATAAAGGTGAGACTGTGGCAATTATTGGTCCTAATGGAGCAGGTAAAACCACAGCTTTTAATATGATTACTGGAGTATATAAGCCTACGGAAGGCAAGATTATTTATAGTCCTGATGAAAAAGAGACAGATTTAACTACTTTAAGGCCAGATCAGATAGCCCATATAGGGATATGCAGAACATTCCAGAATATTAGATTATTTAAAGACCTTTCAGTTTTGGATAATGTATTTATAGGAAATCACCTTAGACTTAAATCAGGTTTGATTTCATCTGTATTTAGATTACCAACATATGCAAAACAGGAAAAGGAAATGTTAGAGAAGTCTAAATATCTGTTGGAAAAAGTAGGACTTTATGAAGAAAGAGAGGAAAAGTCATTTTCTCTTCCTTATGGAAAACAAAGGAGACTGGAGATTGCTAGAGCCTTGGCTACAGATCCTAAACTTCTACTTCTCGATGAGCCTGCAGCTGGTATGAATCCTCAGGAAACTCAAGAGTTAATGGGATTTATTGCTGATATAAAGAAAGAATTTGATTTAACCATATTTCTTATAGAGCATCATATGGAGGTTGTAATGGGCATCTGTGAAAAGATATATGTTCTTGACCATGGAGTGCTAATTGCAGAAGGAAATCCAAATGAGATACAGAATAATCCTAAGGTAATTGAAGCATACTTGGGGGTGGAATAATGCTGACCATAAAAAATCTACAGGTAAACTATGGGGGCATTAAAGCCCTAAGAGGTATAAATCTAAACATAGAAGACAATAAGATAGTAACCCTAATTGGAGCCAATGGAGCTGGTAAATCTTCAACCCTTCGTGCCATTATGAACCTGGTTAAGAGTGAGCCTGGTACAATAATCCATGATGGAGTAGACATATCCAATATGAAGACTATGGATATAGTTAAAAGAGGAATTGCCCTATCTCCAGAAGGAAGAAGAATATTTCCAAACTTAACAGTGGAAGAAAATCTTATATTAGGAGCCTACACTATAAAGGATAAGAACGCTATACAAAAGACAATGGATTCTATTTACAATCTTTTTCCAAGACTTAAAGAGCGGTCTTGGCAAAAGGCAGGAACCTTATCAGGTGGAGAGCAACAAATGCTTGCTGTAGGTCGTGCATTAATGGTTAAGCCTAAAGTACTAATGTTGGATGAGCCTTCCCTTGGACTTGCGCCACTCTTGGTAAAGGATATATTTGACATCATAAAGGAGATTCATGCTCAAGGTAATACAATCCTACTTGTAGAACAAAATGCGAAGAAGGCCTTGGAAATTGCGGACTACGGCTATGTTATAGAAACAGGAAGCCTGGTACTTGAAGGTGAAGGAAAAAGCCTACTTGCAAATGAAAAAGTTAAAGAAGCATATCTAGGAGAGACTAGGTAAAAGACAGTGAACAACTAACAACTAACAGTGAACAGTAAAAAAATTAGGATGACAATTGGTAGTTTAAAAAGGAAGAGAAATTTATATTAAAATTAAGAATAAAACCTGAGGTCCTTGTAGCTCAGTATGATAGAAATTTTGTCATTCTGGGATGGGCAGTATAATTACTGCTTTAAAAGGATCTCGGGTTTTATTTAAATTTTTAATAATCTAATATATTCCGATTATAGTTGAAGTTTTTAAATTTGGGTAAAAATAATAAAAACAATACAAGTTTAGACAAAAATATGATAATGTACTAATGTGTCGAAATAATAAAAAAGTAGGTCTAATAATGAGTAAACAAAACCCAAAAAGAAATAAGAAATTATTTGCAAATGAGCCTTTAAAGGTATCTCTTATATATTTTTTAATATCTTGTCTATGGATTTTATTATCAGATAGAATAGTATTCTTGCTTTTTAATGATAAAGAGATAATAAAGATTTTACAAACCTATAAGGGAATCTTTTTTGTCTTAGTATCCTCCTTTATGATTTTTTTCCTGGTTCATGGAAGTATAAACCGAATTAATAAACTGAATAGCGATTTGAGAAAATCTAAAATCAATCATAAAAACACTTTAAATTATTATGGAACTGTTGATATTGCAACAGGTTTACCAAATAAGATTCAATTCGAGAAGCTTTATAATAGCATAATGAGTAACTCGGATTCGGAAAAACTCACATTTCTTTTTATTGATATTGATAACTTCAAGCATATAAATGATATTTTAGGTATTTCAAGTGGAGACGTACTCCTTAAGGAAATGGGAATGAGACTTAAGACTGCTATTGGAGATGAAAATATAGTTTCCAGGATAAGTGGAGATGAATTTGGGGTTATTATAAGAGGAGTGAATTCATCTCAAGAAGTAGAAAAAATTGTACACCTGATACAAAATAAGATTAATCAGCCAGTTGATTTTCAGGGAGAGAGATTCTTTATGTCCTGTACTATAGGAATAGCTGTTTATCCAGATAATGGAGATGATTTTGACACTTTATTGAATAATTCCTATATAGCCATGCAGTATGGAAAGATTCACGCGAAAACTGGCCATTCATACTATAATGAGTCTATGGATAAAACAGTTGTAGATGAGGTGGCTATATTAAGTGAAATTAGGAAAGGCTTAATAAATAAAGAATTTCAGTTACATTACCAAATTATAAAAAATATAAAACTGGATAAGATTTATGCTGCGGAAGCATTATTAAGGTGGTATCATCCAGTTAGAGGATATATTCCACCCCTTGATTTTATAACTATAGCTGAAAAAACAAATCTAATTTTTGAAATTAGAAAATTTGTAATAGATGAAGCCTTAAGGCAAAAGAAGATATGGAAGGATAAGGATGTTAATATCCCTATTGTTGGGATAAATCTTTCACTAAAATCATTTTGTAGCGATGATATAGTAGATAATATTTCTAACAAGATGAAGGAATATGGAATTGGGAAGCAAGAGCTAGCACTTGAATTAACAGAGTCAGGTTCTATAGCTGATATGCCCAATCTTATATCCAATATTGAAGCATTAAAAAAACTTGGTGTAAGAATATCATTAGATGATTTTGGGACAGGCTATTCATCTCCAGCAAGATTGAAGGAACTTCCCATTGATTCTTTAAAAATTGATAAAGCCTTTATTGATCACATACATGATAAAAAAGACGATGAGGCAATGGTTTCGGGGTTTATAAATGTTGCAAATACCTTAGGTGTAAGTGTAATCGCAGAAGGAATAGAATATGAAGCACAATTAAAAAAGTTGGTGGAGTTAGGATGTTACTTAGGTCAAGGTTATTACCTAGCAAAACCTATGCCAGCAGATAAATTAGAAGAATTTTTAAGTGGACTAGAAAACTAGTCCACTTTTTGTAACCATAATGTAACTTTAGATTTCTTTATGATGGGTATAATCATTATGAATAGTGAATAGTGAATAGTGAATAGTGAATAGTGAATAGTGTTGAGAATTAACAGTAAACTGTAATTAATAAATCTTGCCATGCTGAAAACAAGCGAAGCATCTTAAGTTAGTTTATAGTTATTCATTATTAGTTATTAGTTATTCACTAATACGAGGGGGGATATTATGAGAAGATTAGTTGCATTTATTCTTATTTTTGTTATAGTAATAACTTCTACAGCATCTCATGCTACCATAACTGATAAGCTAGCGAATCATTGGGCTGATAGTTTGATTAATAGAAGCTTTGTTGCATATTATTTCCCTTATCTAGCCAGGGATAAATTTAAGTTGTTCAATCCAAACCAGTCTATTTCAGAGGGAGACTTTACCATATCATTATCTGCACTATTTAAAGATTATGGCTATGAATTAATACTTATTGGTGGAGGAAAGAATCTTAGTAGAAGTGCAATGGTAAGTATTCTTGGAACAAGATTTATTGAGATTGGTATAGATAATGCTGAAAATGTAGTTTTACCTTTTAAAGATGTTAATACTATGTCCAGTGATAGCATAGAATTATTAAGAGTACTATTTAATAATAAAATAATAGTAGGGGATCCAGATTCCAGCTTCAATCCTAATAGAGAGCTAACACAAGTTGAAGCCATAATAATTCTACAAAGAGTAAGGGAGGTTTTGGAGGATATGAACACCATTGCCTTTAACACATTGGGTATAGTGCAATCATATAGTGCGCAAGAAGAAATAATAATTAAAGAAGAAACCGAAGCTGTAATGGTAACCATCACTAAACAGTTTCCAACTCCAGGATATTCTATGGCTGTAAATAGAATATTAAGAGCTGGGAATGGATATAGGATTTACTTTAATATAACTGCTCCACCTGCAGATTCCATCTTACCACAGGTTATAACATATAAAACTATAACCTTAGAATTAGATAAGGATGAGCTAAATGGGCCTCCATACAATTTTATTCTAGATGGATTTAACAACGTAAGAACAAATTAACCTCCTTTTCTAAAGACCTACCAGCATCCGCCACCAGGGCCAGTCCCCAATGGCAGAAGTTGGTAGGCCTTTAATTTTGGGAGATAGGAGTACAAAAGATAAAACCCGAGATCCTTCGTAAGCAGTAATTATACTGGCCGTCTCAGGATGACAATAATTCTGTCATTCTGAGTGAAGAGAAGAATCCCGGGTTTAAATTATTAATTACTAAATTCTAATTCTTAGTTATTCACTATTCACTCTTAGTTTTTAACTATCTTTTCTGTTGTTCACTAGATAAACATACTAAGCGACTTACTCAAAATAGAAAATCTTTATTTTGGCAATCTGCTTATGTTCACTGTTCGTTGTTCACTGGGTTACTTCGTAACCTCTGCCGTTCCTCTCAATATCTCGCCTGCTCTGTGGCATGCTGTAAAGTGGTTTTCCTTGATTTCTTCAAATTCAGGAGTTACTTCTCTACATTTCTGAACTGCATATGGACATCTTTCGACAAATCTGCAGCCTTCTTTAGGATTGATAGGGCTTGGAACATCACCTTCTAGCATAATTCTGTGTCTATTTCTTTGTATTTCAGGGTCTGGTATAGGAATAGCTGAAAGTAGAGCTCTTGTATATGGATGAATTGGGTTTTCATAAAGTTCTTCTGAATCAGCCAACTCCATCATATGTCCAAGATACATTACTCCAACTCTGTCTGAAATATACCTTACCATGGAAAGGTCATGGGCAATAAACAAATAAGTCAGTCCAAGTCTTTCTTGTAAATCCTTCAATAGATTTACTACCTGAGCTTGGATAGATACGTCTAAGGCTGAAATAGGCTCATCACAAACTATGAACTTAGGATTTAGTGCAAGAGCTCTAGCAATTCCGACTCTTTGTCTTTGTCCACCTGAAAACTCATGAGGGAATCTATTTGCATGTTCTTCAGTTAATCCAACCAGCTTCAACAATTCTATTACTCTATTGTGTCTTTCTTCATTTGTTTTATATGCCTTGTGTATATCCAAAGGCTCAGCTACTATTTCTTCAACAGTCATTCTAGGATTTAGGGAAGCATATGGATCCTGGAATATCATTTGGAAGTCTTTTCTTACTTCCTGCATTTCGTGTCTGGAAAGCTTATATATGTTTTTGCCGTTGAAATATAGCTCGCCTTCAGTTGGCTCATAAAGTCTAATAATAGTTCTTCCTGCTGTAGATTTTCCGCAGCCTGATTCCCCAACAAGACCGAAGGTTTCGCCTGGATATATATCAAAGTTAATGCCATCTACTGCTTTAAGCATCCCTACTCCAACGTCAAAGTGTTTTTTAAAATTTCTTGCAGAAATTAAAGGTTCTACCATAATTATTTACTCCCTTCTTTGGTGCTTTGAGCCATAGGATGGTTTAACCAGCAATGGCTGTAATGGGAAGAGCTGTGAAAATCTGCTTCAGGCATATTGTCTTTACATATCTTCATGGCAAAGTCGCATCTATCATAGAAAGGACATCCCTTTGGAGGGATATACAAATCTGGTGGTGTTCCTTCGATGGAGTGTAATGATTCATTTCTATCCATATCTAGTCTAGGAACACTTGCCAATAGCTTTCTTGTATAAGGATGCTTAGGATTTGCAAATATTTCTTCTGTTAAACCTTGTTCTATTATCTGTCCTGCGTACATTACAACTACCTTATCGCTCATATCTGCAACAATACCTAAGTCGTGGGTTATAACTATAATGGACATATCCATTTTTTCCTGAAGTTCTTTCATCAATTCAAGTATTTGTGCCTGAACAGTAACGTCCAAAGCTGTAGTTGGCTCATCAGCAATTAAGAGTTGAGGATTTGATACCATTGCAAGGGCTATCATTACTCTTTGTCTCATACCACCTGAGAACTCATGAGGATATTGCTTTACTCTTTTCTCAGGTTGTGGAACAGATACCAAATCAAGCATTTCTATGGCCTTTTTTTGTGCTTCAGCTTGACTTAAATGTTGATGTTTGATAAGGCCTTCTACAATTTGCTTTCCTACTCTCATTGTTGGATTCAATGAGGTCATTGGATCTTGGAATACCATTGATATCTTATTTCCTCTTATTTCTTGCATTTCTTTTTCTGTTTTCTTAACTATATCTTCACCATTAAATAATATTTGTCCACCCTTATAGAATGCTGGGGGCATTGGAAGAAGCTGCATTATGGAGTTAGCTGTAACGCTCTTACCACATCCTGATTCTCCTACTATTGCTACGGTTTCCTTTTTACCTACATTAAAGCTTATTCCTCTAACTGCTTCTACTTCTCCGAAGAAGGTTTTAAAGGATACAGCCAAATCTTTAACTTCTAGTACTTTTTCCATTTTTCCACCTCTCTATTTACGAAGTCTTGGGTCTAATGCATCTCTTAAACCATCGCCTAGAACATTAAAAGCAAACATTATTAGTGAAATGAATATTGCAGGAATTAAAATCTGATATCCATTTCCTACTGGAAGGCCTGCAAGTCCGTCGTTTGCCAAGTTACCAAGGCTTGATTTAGGTGGCTGCAAACCTAAACCCAAGAAGCTTAGTGTGGCTTCTGCAAATATTGCTCTCGGGATTGTAAGTGTTACATTTACAAGTATTGGTCCAAGAGTATTAGGTATTACGTGCTTTCTTAAGATCCATCCTTTGTTGGCACCCAATGATTCAGATGCTAGTGAGTATTCAGATTCCTTCAGTTGAAGTACCTGTCCTCTAACTAATATAGCCATTGGAACCCAGCCTGTTAAGCTCATGGCAAGTATCAATACAAACATTGAAGTTCCAGAGCCTTGTGTGGAGAATACTACTGACATTAGAATTACTACAAGCATATATGGAATAGAGTATATTACCTCAGCTATACGCATCATTATTGCGTCTACTTTTCTTGTTGCCATACCTGCTATACCACCATATAGAACTCCTATAAAGAAGTCTATTGCAGCAGCAAGAATTCCAATTATTAAGGAGTACCTAGTTCCAAACCATGTTCTTGTGAATAGGTCTCTTCCTAATTCATCAGTTCCAAACCAATGGACACTATTAGGATGTACATTTATTAAATCATAATTTTGTTCAGCGTAGGAGAATCCATTTATCATAGTGCCAAAGACAGACAATAATCCCATTAGTACGATTATAATAAGACCTGCCATGGCTAGTTTATTCTGTTTTAGCCTGCGCCATACATCTGGCCAGTATTTAATACTAGGACGTCTTATTTTTTCGGCATTACGATCCTCTGTAGTTGCCTTTTGAAACATATCTTTAGATAAGTTTAATTCTGTTTTCACTAACGTCCCTCCTTTGTAAGCTTAATTCTTGGGTCTATTAACATATAGGCAATATCTACTAATAATAGCATCATAATTAAAATTAAAGCATAAAATATTGTTGTACCCATTATTAATGTATAATCTCTGTTTCCTATGGAAGTAACGAAGAATCTTCCAAGTCCAGGTATACCAAATATCTTTTCTATTACAAAGCTTCCTACCACAAGGTTCGAAACAGTTGTACCTAAAATTGAAATAACTGGTAGGATTGCATTTCTTACTGCATGTTTTAGTATTACTGCTGCTTTTGTGATTCCTTTTGATTTTGCTGTTTTTATATAATCCTGTCCTAATACCTCAAGCATACTTGAACGCATTAGACGAGCCATAGTTGCAAGTGGCATCAAAGACATTGCTATTGATGGAAGAATAGTGTGTTGCCAAGTTCCCCAGCCACCGATAGGAAGCCAGTCTACATTTCTTGCTATAAATTGAATAAGAACTGTACCCATTATAAAACTTGGTACTGATATACCAATAATTGCTATAATCATAGCTAGGTAATCGGGAATTTTATTTTGATAAAGAGCTGCTAGGGCTCCCAAAGCTGGACCAAAGCAAAGAGCTATTACTAATGCTTGTAAACCAAGCCTTGCTGATACAGGGAATCCTCTTTCTATCATATCATTTACTGTTTCTACTCTAGACTTCATTGAGTCACCAAAATCTCCTCTTAAGAGATTTTTTAAGTAAATTACATATTGTTCTGTCTTAGGCTTATCAAGACCATATTTGGCTTGAAGGTTATCATATACTACCTTTGGCATTTTTCCTTCTTTAGCAAAAGGGTTACCTGGGACAGAGTGCATTAATATAAATGTAATCGTAACTACTGCCCATAGTGTAACTATAGACATACCTAATCTTTTTAAAAGGTACTTTATCATATTACCTCTCCTTCGTTTAAACTTTAAAAGAAACCCATAAGGGTTCAGTGATGTCATAATTATGGGCAGGCATTAATGCCTGCCCCAATTAAATTGTATTTGTTGTTTTTACTTGATATCAGCGTAAGTCAATGTTGGGTAGAATAGTGGAAGTTTGTAGATTCCTTCTACATTTGACTTAACAGCATATGGTTGAGTATAGAAGTATACTGGAATTATTGGCATATCTTCCATTAGAATCTTTTCAGCTTCTCTCATGTTGTTAAATCTTACAGTTTGATCAGCAGTTGCCTTTGTTGCTAATATTAACTCATCATATTTAGGGTTATTGTAGTTAGCATCGTTAAATGATGACTCTGACCACCATAGGTCAAGCATAGTCATAGGGTCTGAGTAGTCTCCTATCCAACCAGCTCTTGATATTTGATAATCTCCAGCTTTTTCTCTGTCAAGTTTAACTTGGAACTCAACATTTTCAACACCTAAAGTAATTCCTAAAGCTGTTCTCCACATTTCTTGAGCAGCTTGAGCTATTTTCTTATGAGCTTCTGAAGTATTGTATAGAAGAACGAAGTTTGAGCTGTTGAATTGTTCAACTGTCATGCCTTCTTCAGCTAGACCTTCTTCAAATAATTTCTTACCTTCTGCTACGTTGTACTGGATTAAGTTTCCAACAACTTCTCTAAATTCTTTACCATTTTCGTCAACTAGACCTACTGGAACAACTCCTTGAGCTGCAATTTGGCCACCTTGAGCAATCTTGGAAACGATAGTTTCTCTGTCTAATGCCATTGATAATCCTTTTCTAACTTTAACGTTATTGAAAGGTTTAAGATCGTTGTTAACATTGTAGTAGTATGTTCCAACTTGGCCACCTATAGTTAACTCAGGATTGTTATCCTTAGCCATTTGAGCTGCTACAGCTTGTGGTAAAGTAGCAAGCATATCATACTCTCCACCTTCATATTTTTGCCAAGCTGTGTTTTCATCTTCAAGAATATCAAAGTGAATACCGTCTAATTTAATAGAAGCAGCATCATAGTAGTTTGGATTCTTTTCTAAGTCAATAGTTGCATTGTGTTCCCATGAAACCATTTTGAAAGGACCATTTGAAACGTGAGTTTCAGGTTCTTTTGCCCAATCAGGGTTAGCTTCAACTACTGCCTTATTTACTGGGAAGTAAGTGTAGAATGCAGTTAACTCTGTGAAATATCCTGTTGGAGCTGCTAGAGTAACTTCTAATGTTTTGTCATCTAAAGCTTTAACTTTTACATCATCAGCTGTTCCTGTACCGGAGTTATAAGCTTCAGCGCCTTCGATGTAATAAAGTTGGAATGCATAGTCAGCTGCTAATTCAGGATTTAAAGCTCTCTTCCATGAGAATTCAAAATCATGAGCTGTAACAGGGCTTCCGTCTGACCATAATGCTCCATCACGAATTGTAAATGTGTAAGTTAAGTTATCATCTGATATTTTATAGCTTTCTGCTATACCAGGAATAACTAATCCATTAGCATCATATTTCATAAGTCCTTCAAAAGTATTTGTAAGGATCCATGACTCATGAGTACCTTGGGATAATGCAGGGTCTAATGATCCAGGCCACGGCTAACGCATGAAAAATAATTTAAAATAAATTTCAAAAAAACATATGTT
>CAZHLF010000038.1:0-14133 GCA_964532845.1 uncultured Tissierella sp. | reverse complement strand
TAACTTTATCTTCTGCATGGCCTATATATAGCGAGTCTGGAGAGTTAGAAGGTGTTTTAGGAGCTCACCTTTTACTATCTGATATCGATAAATATTTACTTGATGCAGTTAAAGAATATAATGGTAAAGGGGCAATAATTGAAAAGGATACAGGTTATATTGTTTCTAGCACTTTAAATATTAATAAATTCAATATCCTATCAGATGATTCTATTAAGAGGATGACTTTATATGATTTAAATAACAATGACATAATAGAATCTTTTGAAAAATACAAAGATGATAGGAAGGAACAAATTTATAAAGAATCAAAAGATGGTAATAAATTTATAAATATAAAAGAAATAAAAATGAATGGTGTAGATTGGTTATTATTAACTTCTATTCCGGAGGCGTATTTTATAGGAGATATAATGATAAGTAAAACAATTTCCATTTATTTAGCTATATTTATTTTCACTATACTCTTAATAATGCTTTTGTTTTTATTAAAAAAATTATTAAAGCCCTTGGATACATTACTTAATTCCGCTTATGCAATGTCCACTGGAGATTTATCACAAAGGGTTGAAATTGTAAGGAATGATGAGATTGGTTTAATTTCACATAGTTTCAACAAAGTTGCTGATAAATTACAATCACTTATAGACAATTTGGAGGAAATTATTAAGGAAAGAACATTAGAGCTCAATGAAACTAATTTAGCATTAGAAGAAAGTAAAGATGAATTAAGACTGATATTGGATTCTTCTGCTGAAGGTGTTTATGGAATGGACTTAGATGGAAATTGTACTTTTTGTAATGTAAGTTGTTTAAAACTATTAGGATATTCTAGTCAAAATGATTTAATTGGAAAGAATATGCACTACCAGATTCATTATAAAAAAGAGGATGGAGCCTCATTTCCAATTGAAGAATGTAGAATACTTCAATCCATAGAGACTGGAAATGGTGTTGTAGTTGATAACGAAGTATTTTGGAAGGCTGATGGAACTCCAATAAAAGTAGAATATCGTTCATATCCTCAGGTGAAGAATGGCAAAGTCATAGGTAGGGTAGTAACATTTATGGATATTACAGAGAGGAAAGAGTATGAAGCTGAAATTCAGCGTCTAAGTTTCCACGATTCTTTAACTGGACTATATAACAGAAGATATTTTGAAAGTATTAAAAAAGAAATAGATGTATCAGGGAATATGCCAATATCTATTATTTTTGCAGATATGAACGGTCTGAAGATGACAAATGACATTTTTGGACATGCTTTAGGAGATCAGTTAATAAATAAATCCTCTGAAATTCTTATGGATTCATGCAGAAAAAATGATATTATTGCTCGCGTTGGTGGAGATGAATTTATCCTCTTATTGCCTAATACAAGTAAACCTGAGGCAGAAAAAATCTTAGAAAGAATTAAATCTAGTTTTAAAGATGCTCGAGTAGAGGCCATAAAGTGCAATATCTCACTTGGATTAGCTACTAAAACATCCGTTGAAGAAACCTTAGAAGAAATTATGACTAATGCTGAAAATGAGATGTATAGGGAGAAGACTCTTAATCGTAAAGATAATAACAGAGATATTCTTAATACATTGATTGATACTCTCCATGGAAATAGTCCAAAAGAGGATACCCATTCAGCTATGGTAAGTGAATGGAGCAAAGAAATTGGAGAAGTGCTAAATCTTAGCGATTCTGAAATTAATAAATTAAAGAGAGCAGGATTTTTACATGATATAGGAAAAGTTGCATTAAATAAGGAGCTCCTTCTAAAAGATACTCTAAGTGATGAAGAATATCTTAGGATGCAGCAGCACTCTGTTATTGGGTATAGAATATTAAGTCTTTTTGATGAAACTTTAGATTTGGCAGAATATGTCTATAGTCATCATGAACGATGGGATGGTAGAGGATATCCTAGAGGATTAAGTGGTCTACAGATTCCTCTCATATCCAGGATTATTTCTATTGCTGAGACTTATCAAAGGGTCTTGAGTAAAAATGATAATTCTTATGATGGAGGGAAAAAAGCTGCAATGACAGCAGTAATAGAAGATTCTGGAACTAAATTTGATCCCGAGATAGTAAAAGCATTCATCAAATTAATGGAAGATAAAACTAAGGAGGAATAGGTTTGGATTACAAGGATTATTCAAGAGAGCAGCTCATTAATCGTATTCAAGAACTTGAAGTTTTAAATAGAGAACTACTTAATGAAAAAGAACAAGAGGTGAGATTAGAGTATGCTTGGGCAGGGAATCTTGGAAGTTGGTACTGGAATGTAAAAACAAATCATGTAACATTTAATCCTCTTAAAATTATAGCCCTTGGATATGATAAAAGTGAGATACCAGCTAATGTAGAGTATCAGTTTTTTACTGACAAGCTTCATCCAGAGGATTATCAAAAGACTATGGATGCAATGATAGAACACCTATCTGGAAAATCAGATGTATATGAAGTGGAATATAGAATTAAGACAAAAGATGGTAAATATAAGTGGTACTATGATAGAGGAAAAATAACACAGTACGACAAAGAGGGGAAGCCCTTATTCCTGGCAGGAATAGTTTTTGATATTACTGAAGATAAGGAAACTCAAATTGAACTAGAGCAAAAAAATTGGATTTTATATAAGATGGCAACAATTGATGCATTAACAAAGATAGTAAACCATAGGACACTAAATGATCATTTAAAGTCTGCTATCCTAGAAGCCAATAAAATAAAAAGTCCTTTGTCCATTGCAATGCTTGATATAGATGATTTTAAAATGGTAAATGATAATTATGGGCATATTTATGGAGATAAAGTCCTGGAGGAAATTGCATCTATTATGAAAAAAATTACAAGGGACTCGGATTTAGTAGGAAGGTATGGTGGTGAAGAGTTTATGATTATATTCACCAATAGCGATGGATCAACGGCAGCAATTGTTGCAGAGCGTATTAGAAAGGCCATTGAAGATAAAATTTTTATTGATGGTATTAGAGTTACCATAAGTGGTGGAGTAAAACAGTACCAAGGGGAAAAGTTGAAGGAGTTTATAGATAATGCAGACAAGAACCTATACAAAGCAAAAAACAAGGGCAAAAACCAAATAGTATCATAATAATAAAGCAACAATCTTCAAAACCTCAAGATTGTTGCTTTATAAATTTTTTTACTGTATTTTTTGTTGTTCACTGTTCACTGTTCGTTGTTCACTGAATTTACTTATGGTTTTTCAATAGTCTATCTTTGATTTCCCATAAATCCTTGGAAAGGTCTACAAAATATTCATGTGGTTTTTCAAATCTTCTTACTTCATCCCACAATAACTCTATTTGACCACTACAGTAATCTCTGATTTCATGAATATCAGGTCCCTGGTATATATTCATTCCCTTATCAAAAATTTTAACTAAAAGTTTTCTTGAGTAGAAATTTTCTACCAGTTTTTTCTTCCAGGTAAATAAAGGGTGGAATATTTCATAAGGTTTTGAGTTATCTATTTCTTCATCATGAAGGGTTACAACATCTGCTATACATTTGTTAGTAGATTTATCATATAATCTATGAATCTGCTTAAAACCAGGGGTAGTAATTTTACCTACATTCTCACTGATCTTTATCTTAGGTATTATTTCTCCATCCTCTTCAACAGCAACTAGTTTATATACTCCACCAAATATAGGCTCTGATCTAGCAGTTATTAGTCTTTCGCCAACTCCGAATGAATCTACTTGAGCACCTTGGTTTAATAGATCACGTATAGTATATTCATCTAAGCTACTTGATGCAGTAATCTGACAATCCTCAAAACCTGCCTCATCAAGCATTCTCCTGGCTTCCTTGGATAGATATGCAATATCGCCGCTATCTATTCTTATTCCCTTAGGTCTAAATCCTTTAGGTATTACAACTTCATTGAAGCATTTTATTGCGTTTGGAACACCTGATTTTAAAGTATTATAGGTATCAACCAAAAGAACACATGAGTCAGGGTAAATTTTTGCATAAGCATTAAATGAATCAAGTTCATTGTCAAACATCTGAACCCAACTATGAGCCATTGTTCCCAATGCAGGTATATCAAAATCCCTATCTACTATAGTATTGGCAGAACCAATACAACCTCCTATATAAGCTGCTCTTGCACCTAGAATTGCAGCCTCATAGCCTTGAGCTCTACGGGATCCAAATTCCATAACAGTTCTACCCTTAGCAGCCCTTACTATTCTGTTTGCTTTAGTTGATATAAGTGATTGATGATTAATCGTAAGAAGTATCATAGTTTCAACTAATTGTGCTTGTACTACGGGTCCTCTAACAATAATTAGTGGTTCCTGAGGGAAAATGGGAGTTCCTTCTGGTATTGCCCATACATCACAGGTAAATTCAAAATCTCTAAGATAATCAATGAACTTTTGTCCGAAAAGGTTTTTGCTCTTAAAGAAAGCTATGTCTTCTTCACTAAATTTCAAATTTTTTAAATACTCAATTACTTGTTCAACACCTGCCATTATAGCAAATCCACCATCATCAGGTATTGCACGAAAGTACATGTCAAAATAAGCGATTTTCTCTCCTATACCGTTTTCAAGGTAACCGTTTGCCATAGTGAACTCATAGTAGTCCGCCAACATGGTGAGATTTCGCCTATCCTTCCAATCTAATTTATTCATCGCCATTCCCCTTTGTAAATTATTTAAATCTCTTTCCCTATTCCTTACCTCATTTAAACATAATGTAACTGTTTGCAATTTCCTAACACCGCTGCAATTAGGTAAGGAACTCATCTATAATTTTATTACCATTTCCTTACCTAATTTAGACATCATGAAACTGTTTACAGTTTCCTCACACCGTCGCAATGATGTAAAGGACTCATCTATAATTATCTTACCATTTCCTTACCTAATTATAACCCATATATGTATTTTTACAAACAAAAAATATTGAAGGGTAATTTCCTAGTTCATTGGAAAATACCCTTCATTTAAAATAGGATTGTGTACAGCTACTCCAACGTGAACCTTTTGGCTCAATCACCTTATCCAATACTGTAATACACTCCTTTTTGAATTACAGTTGGGTTATACTCTAACCTTGTAATTCAATTAGTTATTTAATTATCTTTAAATCTTAAATCTTTAAATCTAAAATCTTTAATTCTTTACTACTTTACAAATTTGTAACTTAAATCACCTTACTGCTAATTCTTTACTTCTTATACTACTCTTACTAACTATAGTTTAACTAATCAGGTTAAACATAGTCTTAATAATCATTGTAGCTTTGCTTCAGGTTTAATCTTTTACAAATTTTACTTCTTAATACTACTTTACTTCTTTACTACTTATACTACTTTACTTCAACTAATTCTAAACTTAAACAAACTACTAAATTAAATCATGCTTAATTCAATTACCGGTACTGCAATCCTTTCATTTAATTAAACTACAACTTAACTCGTACTGCTTTTTACAGCTTGTTATTTCAAGTTTATAATTTAGTTGGTAGTAGCTGAACCAATCCTATTTATTATCATTATAGTTATTTAATACACTAACATGGTATTAAAATTATTTATAATGATGTATTAATATTATACCCACATATAAATTTTTAAACACTTAAACTATAAATTTTTAGGAAAAATTTTATCGCTTTAAAGAACTATCTATTTAACAGACTTTTACCTTTTTCAGTTACGCTGATCATTTTTATAGGTATAGTGTTGCAAGAGGAAATGGAACAACCTGCACATTTACTTTGACAGGTAGGGGATCCCAGATCCTCAGATATATATCCCATTCTTATAAGCTGAGCTACAAGTTCCTCAATCATATTCTCTGAAACATTTAAATTTTTTCCAATTAATGCAGGAGAATAAATTTTAGCTTCATAAATTTCCCTCAAGACATTTTTTAGCATAATATCACCTCTAGAAACCTAGTAAACTGCCTATTTGATATATAAGAACTGCACCAATCCAACCTAAGATAAATGGATATACAATCATAAATATTGTCCATTTCATGGAGTTGGTTTCCTTTTTTACAGTAGCAATAGTGGCTGCACAAGGGGTATAAAGTAGTGTCATTACCATAAAAGAAACAGCCGTAAGTGGAGTAAATACTCCTTGAATAGCATTTATAAGCTCACTTCCTTCACTTACCCCTGTATATACCATTCCAAGTATAGCAACTACAGCTTCTTTTGCTGCAATACCAGCAAAGAGACTTACTGATGCTTGCCACGTACCAAAACCTGCAGGAGCAAATATAGGTGCTATAATAGTTCCAATTCTTCCAAGAAGACTTTCCTGGCTATATGGTTCAACTCCAAGAGGGAAAATGGATAGAATCCATAAAAGAGTTACTACAAGGAAAATGATAGTTCCTGCCCTTTGTAGGAAATCAGAAACTTTATCCCACATATCCCTGATGACACTTCTAAATGAAGGTAATCTGTAAGGAGGAAGTTCCATAATAAAATGTGAAGATTCTCCTTTAAATAATGTCTTTGAAAATATTTTACCCATAACAAGAGCGACAAGAATTCCTAATCCATATAAGGAGAATAAGACCAACCCACCATTATTTGGGAAAAAGGCGGAAATAAACACAATATATATTGGAAATCTTGCTCCACAGGACATAAAAGGGTTAATAAGTATGGCAATCATTCTGTCCTTCTTATTTTCTAAAGTACGAGTCGCCATAATCCCAGGAACATTACATCCAAAGCCTACTATCATAGATATAAATGTTTTTCCGTGAAGTCCTAAAGCTCTCATAAGACTATCCATTACATATGCAGCTCTGGCCATATATCCTGTATCTTCCAATATTCCTAAGAAGAAATACAATACTGCAATAAGGGGAACAAATACAACTACTGATCCAACACCGCCAATTACACCATCAATTAAAAATGAAATAACCCAATCTGGTGCATTAATATTTCCTAATATAATACCTGCCCATTCTCCAAAGGATTCAACGAAACCTTCAACATATCCACCAAGTAAATCTGAGCCAATTACAAAAGTAAGTTGGAATGCTAAGAACATTATTAGAGCAAATATAGGTATCCCAATATATTTATTTGTAACAATTTTATCTATCTTATCTGTTATGGTTTCTTTCATCTCAAGAGGAGCTTTTACAGACTTATTGATAATATTACCAATAAAATCATATCTCCTATCTACTATTTCCAGTTCATAGTCCATAGCTTTATCTCCTAAGGACATAAGGCGTTCCTGGATGGGTTCATTATCCTTTAACTTATTTATGACATCTTTATCGCCTTCTAGAGCCTTAATAGCTATCCAGTTTTTTGGATACTCATTAAAAGATCCTTCAAGCAGTTTCTTCATCTCCATTATTTCTTTATCTATATTTTCACCATAACTTATTGGATTATAGCTATATTTATCCTCATTGACATACTCCACTGCTCTTTGAATAAGTTTATCGATACCTTTTCTCTTAGCAGCAACAGTTGCTATTACAGGAAGTCCTAAGTTCTTTGAAAGTTTTTCAAGGTTAATATCAATATTTTTAGTTTTAGCCTCATCCATCATATTCAAGGCAATAATAACTTTGGTCCCCATTTCCATAAGTTGGGTTGTTAAGTACAAGTTTCTTTCAATATTTGTTGCGTCAATTACATTTATAACTACATCTGGATTTCCCTTAATAATAAAATCCCTTGCAACTACTTCATCTTCTGAAAAGGCTCCAAGACTATATGTGCCAGGTAGATCAACAATATTATAAATTTCTCCGTCGTATTTAAGTTGTCCTTCTTTTTTCTCTACAGTAACCCCAGGCCAGTTTCCTACGTGCTGATTTGAACCTGTAAGTGCGTTAAAGAGAGTTGTTTTACCACTGTTTGGATTTCCTACTAATGCAAATGTGTTCATCTGTACACTTCCTTTCATTGTTGATAATTATTATCAATGAACACTAAAAAAATTAATTGTGCAGTATAATTTTACTTGCCAGACCTCTTCCTAATGCCATTTTACAACCTGAAACATTTACAATTAGAGGACCTATATCATTCTTTACTATTCTAATTCTTGCACCTCTTCTTAGTCCAAGTTCAAATAGTCTTTTCCTAACATCTGCACATCCATTTATTTCTTTAATTCTACCAAATTCATCTGGTTTAAAAAATATTAAAGCTTTTTCTTCCATTTTGTACCTCCATAGGATTAGATGATAATCATTATCATTAATATGATAATACTATTGCACCATAATTGCAAGTGTTTTTGTAGACATTGGATGAAAAAAATGAGAAATAAAAAACGAACCTTTTTCTCATCACTATCGTGTTGCCTTATTGATAAATAGGGGTATATACTATACGAAAACGGAGTATACTAATGTTAATTTAAACCAGGAGACTATTATGGAAAAATATGAGATTGAGACATTGAGAGAAAAGCTTAATAAAGAACTGGATAAAGATTCTCCGGATGAGAAAGAAATATTGGCTATTAGTCAGGATTTAGATAAGCTAATTGTCAAGTATACTATGAGTTACATAAATACCTCCAATAACAGGTTTTTTGACAAGAATAATACTCACAATAATATGGAAGAACAGGAGTGTTTTTCAGATTGATATGATTGATTTTTGGTAAATATAGATGTATAATAAATTAAAGGTCAAAGATGGTCAATAAATTCTTTACCTAAGGAGATGATGATATATGGAATACAAGGACTATTATAAAATACTAGGTGTTGAAAAGAATTCTAGTCAAAACGATATAAAAAAAGCATATAGAAAATTAGCCAAGAAGTATCATCCCGATTTGAATCCAAATGATAATAAGGCTCAGGAGAAGTTTAAGGAAATAAATGAAGCTTATGAAGTTCTAGGGGATGAGGAAAAAAAGGAAAAGTACGATACTTTTGGAAGCAGCTATGATTTTTCATCAGGAGCCAATTTTGATCCTTCACAGTATGGCTATAGCTACACATCAGCTGGTAATGCAGGTGATTTTAGTGATTTCTTCAATATGTTCTTTGGTGGAAGTTCATCCAATAGGGGATTTAACATAAATGATTTATTTGGTGGAAGATCTTCAGGTTTTGGAAGAAGAGCAGAACCTCAAAGACAAAGCTATGAATCAGAGCTGGCAATTACACTTGAAGAAGGATTTAATGGTACAACCAAGGAAATAGATTTAAATTTTGGTGGAGATCTGAAAAAAATGTCCATAAAGGTACCAAAAGGAATATTTCCCGGGAAAAAATTAAAAGTTAAGGGAGATAAATGGGGGATTGATGGAGATATTGTATTTAAAATAAATCTCATTGAAGACGGAAAAAACAGACTTGACAAATTGGACATAATATCTAAAACAAACTTACTGCCTTGGGAAGCGGCCCTAGGTACAAAAGCTGTTGTATCAACTCTTGATGGAAAGATAAAAGTAAATATTCCTAAGGGAATGGAAAGTGGCAAAAAGATTAGAGTCCCTGGCAGAGGTTATGTCGACATGGAAGGTAGACGAGGAGATCTTTATATAGAAGCCAATATAGTAAACCCACCAAGTTTAAGTGAAGAAGAAGAAAAGCTTTATGAAGAGCTTAGTAGGGTGTCAAAGTACAACCCGAGAGGATAAAGAGATAGTGAACAACTAACAGTGAACAGTGAACAACAGTTTAGTGAATAATTATAAATGAAGAAATAAAAATGTTTGTCATTCTGAGCGTAAGCGAAGAATCTCGGGTTTAGAGCCCTTAAGATAGACTTTATAATTTTCAATAGTCCACTGTTCATGACCTAACCCGATTTTCAGTGTAGTAGTGAAAATTGATGGTAGCTTAGATACAGTCTATCCAAATCTATGCGAGATGAGCGAACTATAGATTAGTGATAAAGACAGTAGAATTGTCAATTGAAGAAAGAGGTGTTATATATGGATTTGAACAAATTTACGCAAAAGAGCATTGAAGCTGTTCAAGCTTCACAAGAGATAGCTATAAGAAATGGAAACCCTAAGCTTGAAGAAATCCATATTCATTATAGCTTAGTAGCACAAGATGAGGGACTAATTCCAAGGATAATCTCCTATATGGGAGAAAATAAGGATTTAGTTAGAGCAGATCTAGAAAGGGAAATCGAAAGACTCCCAAAACAAAGTGGTTCGGGAGGAAGCATTTATCCTTCAAGGGCTTATACAAAGGTACTCTTAGACTCTGAAGAAGAGGGGAAGAAGTTCGGGGATGAATATGTTGGTGTAGAACATATTTATATATCCCTTCTAAAACAAAAGGGGACAGTATCTGAAAAGATATTTAAAAAATATAATATAAACCTACAAAGATTCCTTGAAGCTCTAAAAAAGATAAGAGGCAGTCAGAATATCACTTCAGACAACCCAGAGTCCACCTACGAGGCTTTGAACAGATTCGGCAAGGATTTGGTCCAGGAAGCAAGGGGAGGCAAAATAGACCCTGTTATTGGGAGAGATTCAGAAATTCGAAATGTAATAAGGATTCTTTCCAGAAGAACTAAAAACAACCCAGTTCTTATAGGAGATCCTGGAGTAGGAAAGACAGCCATAGTAGAAGGACTAGCCCAAAGAATAGTAAATGGGGATGTGCCAGAAGGACTTAAGGATAAGACTATCTTCTCTCTAGATATGGGAGCTTTAATAGCAGGTGCCAAGTATAGAGGAGAATTTGAAGAGAGATTAAAGGCTGTACTTTCTGAAATTCAAAAATCTGAAGGTCAGATAATACTCTTTATAGATGAGATTCATAATATTGTTGGAGCTGGAAGAACCGAGGGGAGCATGGATGCATCAAATCTTCTAAAACCTATGCTAGCTCGTGGGGAGCTTCATGCCATAGGAGCTACAACATTGGATGAATACAGAAAGTATATTGAAAAGGATGCAGCTTTGGAGAGAAGGTTCCAGAAAGTATTGGTTACTGAGCCAAGTGTAGAAGATACTATATCCATTCTAAGGGGATTAAAGGAGAAGTATGAAATCCATCATGGTATAAGGATTTCTGATGGGGCTGTTATAGCAGCTGCAACTCTTTCTGATAGATATATCAGTGATAGATTTCTTCCAGATAAAGCCATAGATCTTATGGATGAAGCATCAGCTATGATTAGAACTGAAATTGATAGTATGCCTGTTGAAATTGATGAGATTAGAAGACGTATTTTGCAATTGGAAATAGAAAAAGCTGCATTAAAAAAAGAAACAGATGACGCTTCTAAGCAAAGGCTAGAAAAGCTTGAGAAGGAATTGTCTCAGAATAAGGAGAAGTTAGATCTATTAAAGGCTCAATGGGAAGATGAAAAGAAATCCATTACTAAAGTTAAGGACATTAAGGAAGAAATTGAAAAGGTAAATAGGCAAATTGAAGAAGCAGAAAGAATTTATGATTTAGAAAAACTTTCCCAACTTAAATATGGAACAAAAGTTGAGCTGGAAAAGAAATTAGAAGAGGCCAATGCTAGAAATGAAGATGACAACAGGATGCTCAAGGAAGAAGTAACTGAAGAAGAAATAGCTGAGGTTGTAGCTAAATGGACTGGTATTCCAGTTACTAAACTTATATCAACTGAAAGAGAAAGACTCCTTAATCTTGATAATATTCTTCATAATAGGGTAATAGGCCAGGACGAGGCAGTAGAGGCAGTAGTTGATGCAGTTATAAGGGCAAGGTCTGGGATGAAGCAACTCAACAGACCAGTTGGTAGCTTTATTTTCCTAGGACCTACAGGAGTAGGAAAAACAGAGTTATCAAAGGCATTGACACAAAACTTATTTGATGATGAGAGAAATCTTATAAGGATTGATATGAGTGAGTATATGGAAAAGCATGCAGTATCTAGACTTATTGGAGCACCTCCAGGTTATGTAGGCTATGATGAAGGTGGTCAGCTTACTGAAGCTGTAAGAAGAAAACCATATTCCGTAGTGTTATTTGATGAAATTGAAAAGGCTCATCCTGATGTATTCAATATTCTACTACAAGTACTTGATGATGGAAGATTAACTGATAATCAGGGAAGAATAGTAGACTTTAAGAATACCATAATTATAATGACATCAAATATTGGCTCAAACTATCTTCTTGATGGCGTAAATTCAGATGGAAGCATTGATGAAGGGGCTAAAGAAGAAGTAATGACCATGCTTAGAAGAAGTTTTAGACCAGAATTTTTAAATCGTGTTGATGAAATAGTTATGTTTAAACCACTTCAGAAGGATGAAATATTCCAGATTATCGATATTCAAATAAAGCAGCTTAAGGAGAAATTAGAGGACCGACAAATTGATATAAGGGTATCTCCAGGGGCAAAGGAACTAATATTGGACAGATCATATTCCAGTCAATATGGTGCAAGACCTGTTAAGAGATTTATCCAAAAGGAAATTGAGACAAAAATTGGTCGACTTCTAATCAAGGGAGAGCTTAAAGATAAGGATGTACTAAATATAGGAACAGAAAATGGAGAACTAAAGTTTAGCGTAAATTAAAAAGAAAATAAGAATCCGGATATCTATGATATCCGGATTCTTTTGACTATTTTTTAGCCAAATAAGTTTATAAATGTTGTTATTATGAATGCATTTGTAAAGTCTATGAACAATGCACCAACAAGTGAAACTACGAAGTAAGCTACTGCTGAATAAGCATATTTTTGTGCAACTGAAGCCATATTAGCAACTCCATTTGGTGTAGCACCCATACCGAATCCACAGTGACCTGCTGATATAACTGCTGCATCATAGTCTTTACCCATTATTGGGAATGTTACATATGTTGCAAATAGATACATCAATACAGTTTGAGCGAATAATAGAATGATCATTGGGATTGCTAATTCTACAAGTTCCCATAATCTTAATGTCATAAGTGCCATTGCAAGGAATAAGTTAAGTGCAACGTCTCCAACAACACCAATTTCTTCTTGTGGAGTATGGAATGCGCCTGAGTCAGAAATGTTTCTAACTACTGCAGCTACAAGCATACCACCGATGTATCCTGGCATAGTAAATCCTGTTGCAGCAATAAGTTGTGATACATATGTACCAATACCCATAGCTATAAGGATTTGGAAGAATGCCATTCCAACTTTGTCGCCATCAAGAATTGACTCTTTTGTTTCAACTAATTCTTCATCAACTTTACCTGAAGCTTTTCTCTTAGCCATTAAATCATATTTAATGATTAGTCTGTTAGCTACTGGTCCACCCATCATGGATCCTGCAACAAGACCATAAGTTGCTGCTGCTACTGCTACTGTTGTAGCTCCTGTAATTCCTAAAGCTTCTACTGTTGGAGCAAAAGCTGCTGATGTTCCGTGACCACCTGTCATAGGTGTTGAACCTGTCATAAGTGCTAGTAATGGATGAACTCCAACTACTCCAGCTAAACCAACTGCAATTGCATTTTGGAATACAACAAGTAATGTTGCAACTCCTAAGAAAATCAATACCTTTGGTCCACCTTTTTTAAGTACTTTTAAGCTTGCATTGAATCCAACTGATGTAAAGAACATCGTCATAAAGAATGATTGCAAAGTTGTGTCGAATTCAAATGATAGAACACCAGTTAATCTTAGTATAAGAGTTATGATAGCAAATAATAATCCTCCTATAACTGGTGAAGGGATACAGTACTTCTCGAAAAAGTTAACGCTTTTTCTTAATTTCTTACCAATTAGTAATAGTATTACTGCCAAACCAATTGATTGAATCATGTTCATTGAAATAGTCATGAACAAATCTCCTCCTTTTTTGTATTAGTTTATCAACAAACATAATTCTAACATAAGAACCTACAAAAATCTACAGGAAAACGTTAAATAACTTTGTAAACTAAAAGAAAGCTATTTGTCTGAGATTTCTGACAAAAGAATAACCTTATACTCATTGATATTACAAGGTTGTGCCTAACCATATCAATACACAGAAAATTCAATCAAAAGAAGGTGAAAAAAAGGACTAATTCTTTCGAATTAATCCTTCTTAGTATGTAGCCGTGCACCCAGCTTTGGCTATCCTGTTCCGAGCGTTACCCAAATAGTTAACTCGGGCCAGGTATCCCTGCGGCACACGAAAAATTTCACTTATCGCTGCTTCCTTCC
>CAZHLF010000037.1:2695-14330 GCA_964532845.1 uncultured Tissierella sp. | reverse complement strand
GATAAAATAATATTAGAGTCTTTTTAGTGAAGATCGAGTTTGGATTTTAAGTTTTACATAAAAGGTGATTATATGGATATAGATAAATCAACTGCATATTTAGAATATATTTTGAATAGATTCTATCCTATTGGGGATGATGGAAATCATGGTGTTACAAGACTTGGTTACACAAAAGAAGAGGATCTAATGCATGAGGAGTTTAAAGAGCTAGGTGTTGAAGAAGGATATATTGTTGAAATTGACCAGGTTGGAAACACTTTCTTAAGTATAAATGAAAATAAAGAGTATTATTTAGTAGGATCTCACCTGGACTCTGTAATAAACGGAGGAAGATTCGATGGAGTTCTTGGTGTTGCTGCTGGATTACTGCTATTAAAAATTATAAAAGAGGAAAAACTTAGTATACCTCTAAAAGTAGTTGCCTTAAGATGTGAAGAATCAAGTAATTTTATGAAATCAACTATTGGAAGTGGCTTAATTACAGGAGAAAATAAACCTGAAGATTACAATAATCTGGTATCAAGAACTGGAAAGACACTTGAAAGTATATTTATAGAAAGAGGATATGAAAAGAAACCTAATCTAGTACAAGGGATAAAAGCATATCTTGAGCTTCATATAGAGCAGGGAAGAATATTGGAAAATGAGGGCTTAAATATAGGGCTGGTATCTGCAATAGCAGGAAATACTAGATTTAAAATAAATCTTAAGGGTTTAGCTGAACATTCTGGTGCAACTCCTATGTTGATTAGGCAAGATGCTTTATGCTGTGCATCTGAGATAATTCTAGGTGTTGAGAGGATTGGACAGGGAGATTTTAAGACTTCTGCTGTAACGACAGTAGGTATGATTAAGAACTTTCCTAACTCTCTAAATGTTATTCCAGGAGAGGTTGAATTTACTGTAGATATTAGAGACATAGACAATGATAATATAAAGAGGATTCAAAAAGAGATTTATCAATTGGTCCAAGATGTATCTAATAAGAGAAAAATAGGGTATAGAATTGACTTTTTATCCTCTGCTTCTGCTATTCATCTCCATGATGAGCTCAGGGAAGAACTTATAGGGATAGCCAATAGATTTAATATAAAACATAAGGTAATGCCAAGTGGAGCAGGTCATGATGCTATGAAGTTTACCAATATAACTAAAAGTGCCATGATATTTGTTCCCTGCAGAAGAGGGATTAGTCATAATCCTGAAGAATATGCAGATCTTCAAGATGCTGTATTAGGCACAAAGATCATGCTGGAATACTTAAGTGGAGGTACAAATTGGGAAATATAATTTATAACAAAAAACTTAACGATGAATATTACTTGATGAAAATAGAGCATGAAAATGATGCCAAAATGGGTCAATTCTGCATGCTTAGGGCTTGGGATAATGACCCCCTTTTATCCAGGCCTTTAAGCATTTTTGATAGGGATGAATCTACACTAACCTTCCTTTATAAAATAGTAGGAAAGGGAACTGAAATAATGAAAAAGTTAAAAGCTGGTGATGATATTATTTGCCAAGGGCCATATGGTAATAACTTCCCAATAGTTAAGGGGAGAATCGCCATGGTTGGTGGAGGTGTTGGAATAGCACCATTATATAATGCAGCAAAAGTATTATCCAAGGATAATGATAATCATATAGATATATTTTTTAGTCTTAGAGGGGAGGAAATCCTAAGGGAAGAACTATCCCAGGTTTCAGATAATCTTATTTTAAAGACAAATGAAAGAGTAGTAAATTTAGTAGATGGTGATAAGTATGACTTCATATTTACATGTGGACCGGAAGCCCTAATGAAGGATGTATATAATGGAGCAAAGGGGAAATTTGCCATAGTCTATGCTTCTTTGGAAAAAAGAATGGCATGTGGAATCGGAATTTGCTATGTTTGTACCTGCAAAACTAAAGGTGGCAATAAGCTTACCTGTAAAGATGGTCCAGTATTTCTTGGAAGTGAGGTATTTCTTAATGAGTAATTTAAATGTAGATTTTGGTGGAATAAAATTTAAAAATCCAGTGATTTTAGCATCAGGTACTTGTGGATTTGGAGAAGATTTAGATAATTTATATGGCATAGAAAAATTAGGTGGCATCTCTACTAAAGGTCTTACTCTGGATTCTAGAGATGGAAATGATGGAATGAGAATTTGGGAAACATCATCAGGAATTATTAATAGTGTTGGCTTAGAAAATCCTGGTGTAGATGGTTTTATCCAAAAGTATTTACCTTTTCTTAATAGCAAGGATACAGTAAATATAGTTAACTTAAGTGGACACTCTACAGATGACTATCTTTTCGGAGTAGAAAAACTTAATAATCAAAGGGTAGATATTATTGAACTAAATATTTCTTGTCCTAATGTAAAAGAGGGCGGTATGAATTTCGGTATTAAGACTGAGATAGCAAGAAAGTTGGTAAGAGAAGTAAGAAAGAATTGTGACCACAAATTAGTAATAAAATTATCCCCTAATGCAGAAGATATAGTTGAATTAGGGAAAATGTGTGAAGAAGAAGGCGCAGATGGTCTATCCTTAGTAAATACATTTCTTTCCATGGCCATTGATATAAAAAGAAAAAAACCAATATTTGATAATGTATATGCTGGATTATCAGGTCCTGCAATTAAGCCTATTGCACTTAGAATGGTTCATCAGGTTTCTAAAGCTGTAAATATACCCCTTATGGGCCTTGGTGGTATCAGTAGCTGGGAAGATGCTGTGGAGTTCTTAATGGCAGGAGCCAAGGTTATACAAGTTGGAACAGCAAGTTTTGCTAATCCAAGAACTGCATGGAATATAATTGATGGCTTGGAAAAATACCTGGATTCACAAAACATTCAATCAGTTGAAGACATTATAGGAATAGTATAGGAATAGTATAGGAATAAATTGTATGTATTATATGACTATTATGTTACTTAATATGATATTAAATCTAATATATTGACAAACAATATTATTATTTGCTATACTTTATCCATAATAATTCTATTAGAAAGAATCTCATTCCGTGTAGAGGAATGGCCCATTGAAGGACATCGTTTTCTGAAAATAGAATAAAAAAACAAGGGAGGGACAGGGTACATTAATCTTGTACCAGATCAAATGAAAAAGACAGGCAAAATCATATTACTTATCTTAGCAGCAATGTTAGTTTTAACAGCATGTGCACCAAGTAAAACTCCATCAGAAGAGCCTAAAGGAGAACCAGTAGCAGATAAAATATATAAAAATATTATGTTTGTAGTTACAGGAACACTAGGTGGAAGAACTAACAACGACGACGTACTAGCAGCAATAAATGATTATGTAGCAACAGTAGATGGAAATGTAGATACATTTGAATGTAATATGGATGCATCATTATATGAATCAACTTTGATGCAAGTAGCTGAAACAGGCGAATACGATCTAATTGTAACAGGTTTTGGAACTATGATAGAGCCATTGGCTAATACAGCTAAAAAGTATCCTGATCAAAAATTCCTTATATTTGATACACAAATGGATTATTCAAACGGAGCTAACTCAAATGTTGTTTCCGTACAAGTATTACAAAATGAAGGTGGCTTCTTAGCGGGAGCACTTGCAGCACAACTTACTACAAGTAAGGCAGAATTAGCAAATGAAGAAAAGGTTGTAGGATTCGTTGGAGCTATGGAATCTACTTCAATTCTTGACTTCTTGATGGGATATATTGAAGGAGTTAAGTATGTTGATCCATCAATTGAAGTATTATATTCATTCGTTGGTAACCATACAGACTCTGCTTTAGCAAAGGAATTAGGATTATCTCAATATCAACAAGGGGCTGATGTAGTATTTGCAGTAGGTCAAAATGGACTTGGTGTTGCAGAAGCAGCTTCAGATGCAAATAGATATATAATTGGTGTTGATTATGATTACTCAGAGCGTTTGGAAACAACAAACAAAAATGCTGCATCAAAAGTATTAACTTCAGTAATTAAGGACTACAAAGGCATGGTTTATCCAATTCTTGTAGCTATCAATGAAGGAACAGTAGAATGGGGATCACACAGATATATCTCCCATGCTGAAGAAGGAGTATATCTAGTAAATAATGATTATACAAAAGCTATAGTTCCAGCTGAAGTAATGACAGAATATGATAAGGTTGTTGAAGAATTAAATAGTGGTAATATTAAGGTAAGCACAGCCTTTGGTGCTTCAACTGAAGAGATAGAAAGCGTAAAATCACTAGCAAAACCACAATAAGAAACTGGATAAAGTGATTCATTGGGGACAGTCCTAATTGAATCAAACCTAAATGAGCCCTATTAAATAGGGCTCTATCATTATTTATGTGTGTATGAGATTTTTAAAATGTAGAGGATACTACTAAGAGTTATGAAAGGTCAGGTAAGTTATGGCAATAGAAAGAAAGGTTTTTGATGATATTGCAATAGGCGAAGACATTCTTAGTATGGAGAATATTACCAAGATATACGGGAATGGATTTATAGCAAATAAAGGTGTGAATTTTACTGTAAGAAAAGGTGAGATTCATGGATTAGTAGGAGAAAACGGAGCAGGAAAGACCACTTTGATGAAGGTTCTCTTTGGACAAGAGATACCTGAGGAAGGAAGAATACTTCTTGCTGGCAAGGAAGTAAAAATCTCTAGCCCACTAGTGGCCTTAGACTATGGAATTGGAATGGTACATCAGCATTTTATGCTGGTAGAATCATTAAGCGTGGCAGAAAATATGGTATTAGGTAGTGAACCTGTAAAAGGTATTGCCTTTGACTATGAGGAAGCAGTGCGAAGAGCAGCAGAGGTTTCAGAAAAATTTGACCTAAAGGTAAACCCAAAGGCATTAATTAGAGATTTGTCCGTTGGATATAAGCAACGTGTTGAAATATTAAAGATGCTTTTACATGGTGCACAAATACTCTTATTGGATGAACCAACAGCAGTTTTGACTCCTCAGGAAACAAAGGAATTATTTGTTCAATTAAAACAATTGCGCGAAAAGGGTTACTCAATAGTATTTATATCTCATAAATTAAATGAAGTTAAGGATATATGTGACCGAATTACTGTCTTAAGAAATGGCCAATCAATTTCTACAACTGATGTTTCTTCAGTTTCGGAGCAGGAGATTTCCAAGATGATGGTAGGTCGAGACGTAATACTAAATATTGAAAAAGAAGAAGCAAAACCAGGAAAATCAATGCTTCAGGTTTCAAATTTAAGCCATAAGAATAAGTTTGGACTATATTCATTTGAAGATTTAAGCTTTAGTGTACGAAGTGGAGAAATTCTAGGGGTTGCAGGTGTTGAGGGAAATGGGCAGTCAGAACTGGCTAATGTAGTGGCAGGTCTTGAGCCTATTCAGGATGGAGATGTAAAAATAAATGATCTATCCATTAATGGAATGACAGTAAGGCAAATAAGGGAAGCAGGTATGGCTGTAATTCATGAGGATAGAATGACCTATGGGGCATCAACTATGCAAAGTATAGCAGAAAATATAGTTTCAGATAGATTCTATAAAAAGGAAAACCTAAAAAATGGATTCTTAGATTTAAAGAAGATGGTTTCAAAATCAAAGGAATTAATCGAAAGCTTTTCAATTAAAGCCGATGGTTATGATGCTGAAGTGCGTACACTTTCTGGTGGGAATATTCAAAAGGTAGTAGCTGCCAGAGAGTTTACTTCAAAACCAAAGGTATTAATAGCTTGTCAGCCAACCAGAGGAATTGACGTAGGAGCAGCAGAACTAATCAGAAGAAAAATGCTGAAATTAAGAGATGAAGAAAATACAGCTACTTTACTATTTTCAGCTGACTTAACAGAACTTTTAAGTATCAGTGATGGAATTATAGTCATGTATGAAGGAAAAATCACAGCATATTTCCCAGATGTAAAGGAAATCAATGAGGAAATCCTAGGTGAATATATGCTTGGAATTAAAACTCAAAACGAGGAAGAAATCGGAGGTGTTGTCCATGAATAAGACTATTAAGCTAAAGTCAACTAAAGAAATTGAAATGAGATTTTCTATTATTAGAACCTTATTAGCAGTTGCCATTGCCTTGGTTTTTGCTTTCTTTCTTATGGCAACAGTAAGTGACAACATCATAAAAGATTTCACCACCCTTTTAATTGGACCTTTGGCAAATACAAGCCGTATGACATCTGTTATTTCAAAGATGATTCCTCTCTTATTTACAGGTGTAGCAGTAGCCTTAATATATTCAGCTGGGCAAATAAATATTGCTGCTGAAGGTGCCTTTTTTGCAGGAGCAGTAGCATCTACAGTTGTAGCTGTAATTGAAGGTATTCCAGCACCAATTCATATAGTACTAACATTACTAGCAGGTGCTATTACTGGGGCTATTATTATGGGGATTCCTGCGATTATGCATGTTAAGTATAATGTAGTAACCATTGTTTCTGCTTTAATGATCAACTATGTAGCCCTTTATGGTGGTCTTTATATTATCTTAAATCCACTTCGTGACCCTTCAGCAGGATTCGAAGCATCATTTCCATTTGCACAGTCGGCCATATTACCTAAGCTCTTTGGAAATGAGAGGATTCATTTAGGCCTTTTAATTGGTTTTGCAGTGGTTATAGTAGCGTCGGTAATCCTATACAACAGACCTTTTGGCTACTCTATTCGAACAATTGGAGCCAACAAGAAATTTGCATTGTATTCAGGAATTCCTGTAGATAAAACAATCATATTAACCTCTATGCTTTCAGGAGCTATAGCTGGTATGGGTGGAACTGTAGAAACATTGGGAAATTATGGACGTTTTGTATATTCAGGATTTACCAATCATGGATGGGATGGAATAATGCTTGCTGTGTTATGTCGAAATAACCCAAAAGCTATTCCTTTTGCTGCTTTCTTCTTGGCATATCTTAAGACATCGGCAGATTCATTGAATCTAACATCAAAGATTCCACCAGAGATCATTAGTGTAATCCAGGCTATAATTATTATCTTTATAGCTGCAGAAAGATTCCTGGCTCATTGGGAACACAAGACTATTGTTGCCAATTCACAAAAGAGCATGGCAATAGAGAAAGGAGAGTAGACCAATGCTAGATTATATTTTTTCAGAAGATTTTATATTTGCAGTAATACGTATGGGTACTCCTCTTCTTTTTGTTGGTATGGCAGCAGTTATAGGAGCAAAAGCAAATATTCTTTGTATCGCCTATGAAGGCATGATGTTATTTGCAGCCCTTGGTGGAGTTATAGGAAGTGCATATTCAGGAAGCCTAATTGTAGGAACTATCACAGGATTATTGGCTGGACTAATTATTGCATCCATTTTTGCATATTTTGTACTTTATCTTGATACAAAACCACTATTAACAGGACTTGCATTAAATACCTTAGGAACTGGTGGTACTGTTTATGTTGTATTTCTATTAACGGGTATGAAATTAGATACATCTTCATTGGCAAGTTTACAATTTCCAATAGTTAACATACCTCTTATAGAAGATATTCCTTTAATTGGTTCACTTTTATCAGGGCACAACTTATTATCATATGTTGCATTTGTTATGGTAGTTCTTGTATGGTATTTTATATTTAAGACTAGATTAGGCTTGAGAATACGTGCGGTAGGAGAGGACCCTTCGGCTGCAGCTTCAGTTGGAATAAACGTTAAAAAGACAAAATTTATAGCTATGATTATTAGTGGTCTTATAGCTTCTATGGGTGGATTATTCATGTCCATGGGATATATGCCTTACTTTACTAATAATATGACAGCAGGACGTGGTTTTATAGGTATAGCAGCACAAAACTTAGGACGAGGAAATCCTATTATTACAATGATATATACTTTAATTTTCGGAGCATCAATGGCAATAGGAAATACAGCACAATCCTTCAGACTTCCATCTCAGTTTGCATCTATGACACCATATTTGATTACTTTGATAGGATTAGTAATAATCGGTGCAAGGAATAAGAAGAATGAAAGGAGATTAAATGAAAGTATCAGCAGAAAATCCAAATTTTAATGGCAAAGCTCCTCATCTCATGTTAGGAAAGGGAGATATCTCAGAGGTAGTACTACTTCCGGGCAACCCTGAAAGAGTAAAAGTCTTTGAAGAGCTATGCGAAAATTACAAGATAATTGCAACAAATAGAGAATATATAATAGGTAGGGGATTCTACAAAGGATATCCAATCACTGTTTGCTCTACAGGAATCGGTGCACCCTCAACAGAAATAGCAGTAGTAGAATTAATTGAATTAGGTGCAAAAGCCCTAATTCGTATCGGTGGTACTGGAGTTTTAAAACCGGAAATAAATTGTGGTGATATGGTAATTACAACTGGGGCAATGAGACTAGGTGGAGCATCAAACTTCTATGCACCTGCTGAATATCCTGCAGTGGCATCATATGAGGTTATAGAATGTTTGATTCAAGCTTGTAAGAATGCAGGGGTAGATTACTGGAAGGGAATAAGTGCTTCCATTGGTTCATTCTTTGCAGGACAAGCAAGACCTGCAAATGGAGTTAGTTTTCATGATGAAGGCTTAATGGAGAAGTATAAAAGACTTAATGTTATCAATATGGAAATGGAATCGGAAACTATATTGACACTAGGGTCCTTATTTGATATATATACAGGTGCTATATGTGCAGTTCATGCCAATCGTGAGACCGATGAGTGGTTATATGATTTTGAACCTGCACAAAAGAAGATGTGTGAAGTGGCACTAGATGCAGTTGTTTTATTATATAAAAATTATCTTAATAAGTAGTTTAGGAGAGTGGGATTATGCAATTAGTGGAGAGGACTTTAGATGTGTTATTAATGCTAAGTAAAGAAAGTGATGGATTGGCTGTATCAGAATTAGCCGAAAAACTAGCTCTTCCTAATAGCTCAACACATCGAATATTAACTACATTAAAGAAAAATCATTTTGTAATTCAATCTAGTGAGACGAAGAAATATAGATTGGGCTACAAGGTACTGACCTTGAGCCACAATATAATAAAAGAAGATAATTTATCAAGAACTGCCAAACCATTTATGAAAGAACTTGCAGATATGATAAATAAGACCATAGCTTTATGTGTTATGGAAGCTGAAAGCATAATTTGTCTTGATTATGTAGAAAGTAAGGATACCTATAGATTTATGGTAAGAACAGGATTTGCAATGCCTCCCCATGCTACTTCAGCAGGTAAGGTTATTCAGGCTTATATGCCTATAGAACAAATTAAACACAATTTTTTAAATGATAATACGAGACTTACAAATAATACAAAGACAGATTTAGATTTATTTTTAAGGGAACTAGAAGCAGTTAGAAATAATGGATATTCAATTAGCGATGAAGAACTACAAGTGGGTGTTCAGGGAGCAGCTTGTCCTATATTTGATTACAATAAAAAGGTAATAGGCTCAGTGTCATTTACAGCTTTAAAATCAGACAATGCCTTAAATGAAGAAAATATTCAGCTATTAAAAGAATGTGCCGGGAAGATATCAAGAAGCATAGGTGGTTAACTTGATCGGAGGCAAAACTATGGTTACTGTTAAAGAGATATTATCTTTACCTGCTTTGAGGAAACTAACTCTTATAGGTGGAAGTAAGGGTTTAAATAATAGAGTTTCCTATGTTACAGTAATGGAAGTACCTGATGTATTAAAATGGCTAAAGGGTAATGACTTTATAATCACAAGTCTTTACGCTTATAAAGATGATATAAATCAACAATTAAGCCTAATAGATAAATTAGCAGATAGCCATTGTTCTTGCCTGGCTATTAAGACTGGACAATATGTAAAAAAATTGGATAAGTCTATAATAGAAAGGGCAAATGAAAGAAATTTAGCTTTAGTAGAAATACCAAATGAGGTAACTTATATTGAGATTATAGTTAATGCAATGGGAAAAATATTGGAAAATAGAGATATTGACTATATGATCGAAAAGTATATTAAGGATATTTTATTTAATAATGAAGAAAATGAACTGACATTTGAAAGAGGTAATTTACTTGGAATTAACTTAAGTGGTAGCAGTATTTTCTCTGTTACTTTAAGTTTTATAAAAGATGCAACTGAAGAGGAGATTCTCCTTTTAAGAAATATAGCTAAAAAAATCGCAAAAGAAAGTGATAATCTTTTAAGGTTTACCTATAATCCTGTAATTACTCAAAAGGATAAGTCATCTATACTATTTTTATCAAAAGATGAAGAAACTCTTAAATCCAACTCTAAAGAACTTATAGAATTAATAATTAATCACCTATTTGAGAGCAAACTTGAGAATATTCATATAGGTGTGGGTCCTATAGGTTTAGGTTTGGATGGTTTAAAGGACTCTTATTTTAAGTCTTTTGATGTATTAAAAGTCGGCTCTAAGATAAAGAGCGATGAGAGTATTTTTTATTATGATCAAATCAGTATCTATATTACTCTAGAAAAATATTTAAAAGAACATGGGGATGATGTATTTCAAGAGTTAAGTTTGGAGAATGAACTTATTCAAACCCTAGATGAATTCTATAAAAACAATATGGATGTAAATTTAACTGCAGAAAAACTTTTCCTTCACAAGAATACAGTCAGATATAGATTGAAAAAGATCAAAGATATAACTGGTTATGACACATGGAATTTTGAACACAACTTCATATTATATCTATTTTTAGTTTATATTAAGTTAAAAAGTCACTCATAGGCAAGACCTATGGTGACTTTTTTGCTGTAAAATCTTGTTGTTTAAATATTGTAAATATTCGGTTATAATGGGGATAGGTAATAGGTAATAGGTAATAGGTAATAAGTAATAAGTAATAAGGAATAGGTAATAAGTAATAAGTAATAAGTAATAAGTAATAAGTAATAAGTAATAAGTAATAAGGAATAGGTAATAGGTAAGGGGGAGATGGATATGTATTTAGATTGTTTTGAAGAAGTAAAAGATATAACAAAAGCGCTGGTTAAGATTCCTAGTATCGTTAAGACCAGTGGTGAAGCTGATTGTGCTACATATATTCATGAATACTATAAAGCTTTAGACTATTTCATAGAAAATCCTGAGTATCTTGAGTTTCAAGAGACTGAGAATGATGAAATAGAAAGATACAACACTATTGCTATGGTTAGAGGTAAAAAAACTGACTCCAATAAGACTATTATACTAATGGGGCATCTTGATACTGTAGGTGTAGATGATTTTGGTGAGATGAAGGAATATGCCTTTGATCCTGACAAGCTTCTTAATCTTCTTAAGAAGTCCAATCCAGGACAAAATGTACTGGATGATATTCTATCTGGAGAGTATATGTTTGGGAGAGGAGCTTTGGATATGAAGGCCGGGGTTGCGGGACATATGTACTTGATTAAGTATTTTTCAGAGCATCCTGAAGAGTTAAATGGAAACCTTATAGCAATTGCAGAATGCGATGAAGAGGATAATTCACATGGAATCATATCGGCTCTAACTGTACTGAGCCAATGGAAAAAGGAGTACAATTTAGAGTATATAGCTGCAATTAATGCAGACTATTCTACTCCATACCATGAGAAGGACGAAAACAGATATATTTACTTTGGGACCATAGGTAAGCTTTTACCATCATTTTATGTAACTGGAAAAGAAACTCAT
>CAZHLF010000037.1:0-2685 GCA_964532845.1 uncultured Tissierella sp. | reverse complement strand
TTTGGTGGTTTAAATCCCAATACCCTTATTGCTGAGTTGAATAGAAATATTGAATTAAATACAGAACTATGTGATATCTCTCAAGGCGAAGTGACAATACCACCAACTTCATTAAAACAAACGGATACTAAGGTTGGCTATACTGTACAGACTCCTCTTGCGGCTTATAGTTACTATAATTTCTTTACTCATAGCATGAGCCCTAAGGATGTAATTGAAAAAATAAAAGAAAAGGCAGTATTATCCTTTGACAATGTAATAGAAAAACTAGATGAGTCTTATAAGAAATTTTGTGAATTGGGTGATCACACATATACAAAATTACCATGGAAAACAAGGGTTTATACATGGGAGGAATTCTATAATGAAGTATATACAATTCATGGAGAAAGATTTAGGATTTATCTTCATAACTTCTCAACTGAGCTAAACAAAAGATATCCATCCATGGATTTGAGAGATTTTTCTGTAGCGATAATACAGGAAGCATGGCGCTGGTCAATGGATAAAAGCCCAGCAATAATAATCTATTATTCTTCAATTTTTTCAGCAAGAATCGAGATAACTGGGAAAAATGAGTTGGAAAAAAATCTACTCATGGCTGTTGATTCTTCTATCTCCAAGGTACAAGAAACAACAGATAAAAAAATAGTGACAAAGTATTTTTATCCTTATATTTCAGACTCCAGCTTTATGACAATTAGTGATGATGTATCTGATTTAGTATCACTTGAAAGGAACATGCCAGCCTGGGGAGCAAAGTATAATTATCCTATGGACAAGATATTGGATATAGATGTACCTGTTGTAAATATTGGGACCTATGGAAAGGATGGACACAAGGTAACTGAAAGAGTACACATGAAATACACGTTTGAAAGCATACCTAATATAACATTAAATAGCATTCTTAATTTACTACGTTAAAATGTTAGATTGTTAAAAATATTTCACTTTACATTTGTGATAAAATTCAGTATTATTAATTAAATTAAAAAGGAGGTTGGATTATGGCGTTTTTCGAAAAGTTAGTTGGTTGGCTTTGGGGAGTACCACTCATAGTTACTATTCTTGGTACAGGACTTTATTTTACTATTTCTACAGGATTTTTTCAATTTGCCAAATTTGGTCATATAATGAAGAAAACATTTGGTGATCTTCTAAAAAGAGACTCTGGAGAAGGCAAATCAGGACTACTAACATCTTATGAAGCTATATCTGTAGCAATTGGAGGGTCTGTAGGAGTAGGAAACATTGGTGGTGTTGCTACTGCTATAGCTGTTGGAGGCCCTGGAGCAGTATTTTGGATGTGGGTTGCAGCTCTAGTTGGTATGGTAATCAAAATGGCTGAGGTAACACTGGCTGTTTACTACAGATCAAAGGATGAAAATGGAGATCCTTTTGGGGGACCTACGTACTATATGGAAAAAGGTCTAGGTGAGGAAAAAGGATTTAAAGCCTGGCCAATCCTTGCAGTGATATTTGGCGCAGGAATATTCTCCACATTTTTCCTTACATTACAAAACTACACTGTATCTGAAGCCATAGGAAATACCTTCAATATTCCAATACTAGCAGTATCCGTAGCATATGTAGTTTTAACCTACATGTTTATAATAGGGGGTATTCAAAAGTTAGGTAATATCGCAGGAAAAATAGTTCCTATAATGTGTTTATTCTATGTAGCAGCAGGATTATTTATCTTATTAAAGAATATAGTAGATGTTCCAGCAGCTTTTGGGACTATTTTCTCAGGTGCTTTAAATGGTACTGCAGCTGCCGGTGGATTTGCTGGTGCTACTGTAGCCCAAGCACTGCAAATGGGTATGGCTAGAAGTGTTTATTCAAATGAAGCTGGTTGGGGTACTTCTCCTATGATTCACTCTACAGCAAGAGTTGATCACCCAGTAAAGCAAGGAATATGGGGAGCTTTTGAAGTATTTATTGACACATTGGTAGTTTGTACTATTACAGCCTTGGTTATTGTAGTTACTGGAGTATATGATACTGGTCTTACTGGTGCTACGTTGACTTTAACTGCTTTTGAAGCTGAAATAGGTACAATAGGAAGATCGGTAGTTGCAATATCTGTATTTTTATTTGGACTTACAACTTCAACTGGTTGGTATACTTATTATGAAATATTATTAAGACACTTATTTAAGAAAAATCTAAAGAATAAGGAAAAAGTTCTTACATTTTATAAGTGGGTTTATCCTATACCAGGAATGCTTTTAGTAGTAATGGCTGTTTTAGGAGAATTACCAGGTGCTACAGTTTGGTTATTTGCTGATATTACATCGGCTATACCAACTTTCGTTAATGTTCTTGTAATACTTATATTAAGCCCAACTTTTATAAGACTTGTTAAGGACTATAAAGCAAGATACTTAAATCAGGGAACAGTAGATTCTAAAGCTAGAATATTCTATGAAAATGAAAAGTAAAAATCAATAAATATATTCAGACATAATTGAATTTTCTAAAATAACTTTACTATATTATCACAAGAGAGCATGCAAATATCTCTGTAAACGTTGAAATTAGAGGAATTTAGGCGTTTAATTGCATTTGACATTATAAAACCTTCAGAGTATAATGTTATTACAATATTCTGAAATGAATATCAATGGTAATGTAAAAAGTTTTATGAAAAAATAAGGACAATAAAGTTGCTTGAAATAG
>CAZHLF010000036.1:3216-14356 GCA_964532845.1 uncultured Tissierella sp. | reverse complement strand
CTAATGCCTTATTCATACTCCACCTCCATATTAAGAGCCACTCTTAATTCTCTTTATTGCTTCATCCAATGATATGGTCGCATTTGCAGCCCCTATATTTTCAACCTTTACTTCATCTTTTACTATTTGTTTTATTAACTTTTCCTCAATTTGAGTAAGATTACTAACTGTAAAAGAATTTATGCTACTAACTGGTTGATAGATATTAATATTGGATGAATTACCCTTTGAGTCTTTTTTCATATTCATCATAGCCAATGGATTCATCTACTCACTCCATTCTTAAACATGAAATAATTTATCTACCTCGTCATGTGGTCTTGGGATTACGTTGGCGGATACTACCTCTGCAACAGCTGAAGCTCTTTCTTTTCCATTTTCTACTGCTGCCATGACTGCAGCTACCTCTCCAGTTACCGTTACGTTTACCAGACCTGACCCTACTAGCTGGAAATCCATTATCTTTACGTTTGCAGATTTTAACATAGCATCTGCAGCTTCAATGGCTCCTACAAGGCTTCTTACTTCAACCATTCCTATTGCTTCCTTCATTTTTCCACCTTCTATTCTTTTTAATTGTTAGAAGTACTTACTTATATCTATATTCTCATAACCTGGAATAATAGCTCTGTCAAACTTTCCATTGGAGTTTATTGGTCTAGTAGCATCTATTCCAACCTTATCTGTAACTCCTCTAATATCATGGGATGGCTCCAGGGATGAGCCCAATGCTTCTGGGATAATTACAAAGTCTTGACTTGCTTGTGCTCTGGAGGTAATAGCCCATTCTATTTCCCTTTCCCAATAGATATCTACATCATCATCTACTATTACCACATGCTTTAAGTCCTTGTTTAGTCCCAAAGCTGAAATAATGGCTGATTTTGCTTCCCCCATTCTCTTTTGCTTAATTGAAACTACAGCATTGAATCTATAGCCTCCACCCTCTGTAACATAAACATCTTGAACGTCCATAATATTTTTCATGTAGTAGTATAATTCCATTTCTCTTATAAGCCCGTTGGTGAGATGTTCTTCTTCACATGGAAAGGCAGTTTCATAAATTGGATTATTTCTATGGGTTATGCAATCGATTTCAATAATCGGATGTGGTGCCTGCTTTCCATAATAACCCATCAATTCTCCAAACGGTCCTTCTAACTCTCTTTTCCCAGCTACCAGTCTTCCTTCTAGAACTATCTCAGCATATGCTGGTACCAAGAGACTGTTGGTTTCACATTTAACCAGTTCTAATGGCTCTCCCCTAAGTGCACTATCTAGATTGTATTTATCCACTCCATATGTTGAGCTTGGATATTGACTTGCAAGTAAAAATGGTGCGTCATAACCTAGTACTATTGCAACCTCTAAGGATTTTCCTTGTCTTTCTAATTCCAGGAAGTCATTTGTAAGTTTATAGGAGCCAATAAGTGCTGATATCTGATTTCCCTTATTAACCTGCATTCTTCTTACTGAAGTGTGAAATTTTCCTGTTTGGGGATCCTTTATTACCAATACTCCCGCCGTTATATAGGTAGAAGAATCCTTCTCATTGAATTTATTTACAGGTAATATCTTCATTACATCGATATTTCTAGTGATTATATTTTCTTTAACTGGTCCTTTTGGTATTACCTTATAATCCATTGGATTTAGCAAAGCTTCCATGAACTTTTCTATTCTATTTTCCTTTGTGCAACCCATTAAATGGAAGAATATATCACGATTTCCATATAATCCGCCAATTGATCTCATTTTACTGTTCTTCAGTTTATTGAAAAGTATTGGTTTCTTATTATGAAAGTGTTTAAGTACTGCTCCCATTTCATAGATATAATCTACTTCCTTATTACATTCCATAAGGTTTCCCTTGGCTTGTAGCCTATCCAAAGTATACCTTAGCATTTGTCTCTCCAAAAACGACCCTCCCTTCTACTGTCCATTCCATCTGTTGATAAGATTGTTTTCAATATCTAGCATATCCAATAGTCTTCCGGTTATATTTAATACTACATCCTCCAATGTTTCAGGATGATTGTAAAATCCAGGAGCCGGTGGAAATATAGTTACTCCCATTCTCGACAGCTTTAGCATATTCTCCAGATGAATTGGACTTAATGGTGTCTCCCTTGGTACAAGTATTAGTTTTCGCCCTTCCTTAATGGCAACATCACATGCCCTTGAAAGAAGTGAATCTGAAAATCCGTTGGCAACTGATGCCAAAGTCTTCATTGAACAAGGTAGAATTATGGTTTTATCTACCTTAAAGGACCCACTGGATATAGGAGCTGCAAAGTTCTTATTATCATGATAATAGGTTGCCAGGGATTTTAGATTATCCAAGCTTAAACCACACTCATGATTGACTACATACTCGCCCATGGTAGAAACAACCAAATGAGTTTCTATATTGAGTTCTTTTAATGCCTTCAAGAGAGATACTCCGTAGATTGCTCCACTCCCCCCTGAGATTCCAACGACTATTCTCAATTTGATCTCCCCTATGCCAATCAGGGGAGGTTGCCCTCCCCTTAAATTTATTTAACTTTATTCTCTGGGTCTCCTGCTCCGCCTTCCCAAGGGTCAATGCCTTTATCCCATGCCTCTTGATATTCAGCTATGGTCATAAGCTTTGTAAATATACTTAAGTCTCTTAAGCCTGACTCATGCATTTCAGGAGTTTTTGAATCGATACCATCAGTTAATGAAATTACCTTGTAGCCTTTAGCAAGTGCATCAGTAGCTGTAGCTCTAACACATACATTAGTCCATGTACCTGTAACTACTACTGTATCTAGATTTTCTTCTCTTAGATATAAATCCAAATCTGTATGAGCAAAAGAGCTGTGTCTTCTCTTCTTTATTCTGTATTCTTCTCCTTGGGGATAAAGTTCTTGAATAAAGTCTGAGCCCCAGGTTCCATCTACAGCATGAACTGGTCTTACTCTAAAGTCTGCATCGTTCTTTCTGTGTGCTTCCTGGATATGAATTAATTGGATATCATCTTTACCCTCTGCATTTCTTGCTCTTACCCATTTGAAAAGCTCTTGAAGGTTTTTTGTAATTCTTCCAGCTCCTTCACAATACAAAGCTCCTTTTGGGTTAGCAAAGTCATTTAGCATATCTATTACTACAATTGCGTGTCTTGCCATTAAATCTCCCCCTATTAATATTTAATTTGTCTTGGTAATTCTTGAATGGATTGTCTCTTTACCCATTGTCCGAAGCCTGGTTTTACTGCTATACCAGTGATACCCCTAATATGCTTATCTATAACTTCAGGATGATTAATTCTGTAAGAATTTTCGAATTCTGCACTGTGTAGATGTGGATATTGTGCGAAATCTTCAGCGTATTTTTCTTCAACTCCCTCTGGGAAGAAGTGAACGATTTTCTTTAGTTCTTCATCTGTAAGTTCACTCAAAGTACTCTTTTCAACATCTTCAAATACTAGTGTGCCACGAACTACAGTCTTAGCAACCTTACCTTTTAGCTTCATGCCTTCTAATGGAGTGTATCCACACATGGAAGCTTGAGTCTTAGGATCTATTACCCATTCCTTTTCAAGGTCAACAATTGTAAAGTCAGCATCTGAACCAATATGCATAGCACCCTTCTTAGGATATAATCCATAATGGATAGCTGCATTTTTACTTAATATATCAACTAACTTGGAAAGTGAAAGTCTGCCCTTGTTATAGCCTTCAGAAACAAGTATTGGAACCATAGTTTCTACTCCCGGGATTCCTGGGAATGCTGTCCAAATATCTCTGTCAGCTTTTTCGCTTTCGATTTCATATGGTGCATGGTCTGTACCAATGAAGTCTACGCTACCATTTCTTAATCCTTCCCAAAGGAGTTCATGGTTTGCTCTTGATCTTAATGGTGGAGCAATTTTTGCAAGTGCCCCAAACTTAGTCATAGTTTCTTTAACATCAAGGGTCAAGTAATGAGGAGTTGTTTCAGCTGTAATTCTTAATCCTCTTTCCTTTGCTGCCTTAATTAATTGTGCACCTTTACCAAGTGCCATATGAACTATATGAAGTCTGGCATTTGCAGCTTCTGCAAAGCTGATTCCCAGTTCGATAGCTACTTGCTCAGCTAATTCCATTCTTGCTTCTTCCCAAGCTGGAGCGTCAGTTCTTCCTTCTTTTCTTAATTTGTTAACATAGTAGTCACACATAGCATAGTTTTCAGCATGGATTCCTACTGGAAGGCCTGTCTTAGCTACTGCCTTAAATGCTTCAAACATTTCAGGGTCTGTTACTCTAGGAAAAGTTGGTACAGATGGAGTCATATAAGCCTTGAATGCAACTACTCCAAAATCAGCTTGTTCCTGTACATGGTCTAACCAACCTTCTCTAACATCTTCACCTGTAACTCCTCCCCAAAGTGCAAAGTCTATTACTGATTGTGGCTGAACTAAATCTACCTTAAGTTGTAATTGTCTTGCACTTCTTACTGATGGAACTGAACAGCATGGCATATCAACAACTGTAGTAACTCCGCCTCTAGCTGCTGAAGCTGAGCCTGTTAGAAAGTTTTCTCTGTGTGGGAATCCTTGATACATAAAGTGAGTATGTGAGTCGATACAGCCTGGTAATGTCAAATGTCCCTTTGCATCAATTACTTCTTTGGAATCTACATTGTCAATTGAATCTACAAATCCTGCAATTTTTTCATCTTTAACTAGAATGTTAGTTAGTATCGTATTATCGCCTTGAGGAATCCTTGCATTTTTGATTATTACATCGTACATAGCACTGCCCCCTTTTATTTCTTTGCATTAATAATACCATAACGAAAATGAAGATTCCTTGTAATAATACTCCAAAAATTTACTGAGTTTTAATATATTAGGCTGAATTATTTGTATGAATTTTCTAGTTTTTTGTAGGAAAGTTATATATCATCTGAAAATTGGATATTATATACTTTAAGTATGGGTAATTATGCAAGGAAGAGAAGATGACAAAGGGGGAATTATTTTGGGTCTTAAGTTAATTGACTTATCACAGGAAATCTATCAAGGTATGACAATATATCCAATACATCAAAAAACCTTTATTATGACTAATCAAACTCACGAGGAAAGTATGAAAGCTACTGGCAGTAAGACATTGGGCTTTTCTGCAAGAAATTTACTTATTTCAGAACACGCAGGCACACATTCAGATGGAGTATGGGAGTACAACCCTAATGGACCGACCATTGATAAAATGCCATTGGAATACTTTTGGGGTAGTGCTATATGCCTGGATGTAAGTCATATAAGATATCCTCAATATATTGAGCCGAAGGATTTGGAACTTGCCTTAAAAAAATCTGGTCAAGAGATAAGAAAAGGAGAAATTGTACTTCTTTATACTGGTCATCATAACAGAAATTTTGGAACAGAAATGTTTCAGAAGGAATACTCAGGACTTAGCTATAATGCAGCTAAATGGTTAGCAGAAATGGGTGTAGTTAATATTGGGGTAGATGCTCCTGCTATTGATTTAACCCCTGATGACAATGACTTTTCAGCTCATTTGATATGCGGAGAATATAATATTACAAATACTGAAAACCTATGTAATCTAGATCAGCTAGCAAACAAGAGATTTTTATATATGGGACTTCCTCTTAAAATAAGAGAGGGTACAGGGTCACCTATTAGAGCCGTAGCCCTGTTGGAAGAGTGAAGTTCAATTGATAATTGACAGTTGACAATTGACAGTTAAGAATTAAAAATTAAAAATTAACAAATAACCCGAGATTCTTCGCTTTGCTCAGAATGACAGAGATTTTGTCATACTGAGACGAACAAGATAAACATTCCTATCGAAGGATCTCGGGTCTTTTTTTGATGTTCATTGGTTTTTATTGTCAATTGTCCATCGTCAATTGTCAATTACTTATTTACCCAGCAGTTCCTTTATCTTCAACGCTATCTCAAGATTTAGTCTTGCATGTGGGTCTTCCAGGTTCATACCTGTTATTTCGTTGATTCTACCTATTCTATATAGAACTGTGTTGTAGTGTGTAAAAAGTTCTTTCGATATTTTAGTAAGGTTACCGTTATTTTTAAAATATACTTCCAGAGTACGAATAAGGTCAGTGGCCTTCTTATTATCATAGTCAACCAGGGTCTTTAAGGTTGTATTGTAGAAATCCTCCAACTCATCATTTAAATAGTCCTGAGATAAAATCTTAAAAATTCCCAACTCGTCGTAAGATACTATTTCTCTAGAAGTGATGGATTTTCCAATTCTTACTGTTCGTACTGCATCCAGAAAGCTCTTATGTACATTTTCAAGATTCTTATATACTCGTCCAATTCCTACTTTTAAGTCAATATTTTTAAATCTGTCATGAAATAAATCCTGAAGTTTCTCATTAAATAAATTGAGCTTTTTATTTATGTTTTTACTCTCTGAAAAACCAAGAAGTATCTGAATTCCATTGGTTTTTGTAGATACAATTCCTTCTAACTTATAATAGTCCATTAGTTCTTCTATGGAAGTGACTAAAGAGTTTACATAATCCCCAAGCAGGTCGATTTCTATATCAGTATCTGTTTCAATGTGGTCCTTAAGCTTTAAACTCATTACCTCTGTTATAAAATAATTATTTTCCTTTAGGTTGAAGTAACGTGCCCTATCCATTGCTTTTCTCTTTCTTTTAGCATCAGGAGAAACTAAATCCTCAAAAAAATCAGATCGATATTTTATCTCAACCTCTTTAACTGATAATTCCTGAAGTATTGATAGAGCAATTGTAGTTGAAGCACTTTCGATAATTGCCAGGTCAAATCCTCCTAAAGGCATGTTTGTAGACCATGCAAAGAGATGACCATAAATCTGATCCTTTAACATTATAGGCATTACCATTCTATTTACGAATTTTCCACCTACTAAAACTTTATCCTCATTAAGTCTTTTCAACTTATCTTTCATTCCATTTGACTCGTAAAAGGTCTTAACTTCATTTAAAAGTTCTTTCTTTGTGTTTTCAGATGTATCTCCATAAACCTCAATTGTTTGATTAGAGAAAGATAGATTTAATATTACAGGATTTTTTATGTTTTCTTGTATGATATTTAACACATCAATATAGCCTTTACCCTGTAACATTACATTCATTAGCTTTTCATGAACACCCTCAATTCTCTCCAATAAAGAAGCTTGCTTATTGAAAATTTCTCTTATGGCTATCATCATTATATCTGATAATGGTGTATGCTGATGTATGTCTATAAGAGGGAAATTAAGCTTATTTGCAAATTCTAATACTTCAGGGGATATCCCATCTAAATATGGTGAAACTTTTATACCAATCCCAGCTAAGTTATTATCATAGCACTCCTTAATAAATTTCTTTAATGGCTCCACCCCATCATTCTCAAAAAAATATGCTGTGGTTAAAAGAAATTCACCTTCGGCTATCCAATCCAATATATCCGGATCTGCCATTATATTTACTCTGGATATAGTATTCCTGATTCCCCGAAAGCCTGCTATTAATGTACTATTTTTCATAACATCAAGTTTCAACATATCTTCGACGGTAATACCATTTTGTCTAGGCATAAAACTTCCCCCTTGTGAACATAGTGAATAACTAATAGTGAAGAGTGAATAACTAAAATCCTAAACCAGAGATTCTTCGAAAGGAAAGCTTATTCTTTCCATTGCAGAATGACAAGCTGGGTTCCGTCTTACCTATTACTTCTTGCCTCTTACCTATTACCTCATTAAACTCTTAGTTCTTAGTTATTCTTAAACTCAGGCTCTTTAATTTCTACTCCTCTTACAAATCTAGCTACTATATTTTCATGGCTTCCTATATATATAAACTTTTGTAATTTTTCTTCTGTTGTTAACGTATTCCCAGTTAATAAATTTTCAACATCTATTACTAGTGCATCACATTCATAACCATCTTCAAAGCTACCCACCTGTCCAAAGAAACTTCCGCCTCCCTTTGTCGCCAGATAAAAGGCTTCTGATGAAGTTAATGGGTTAAGTTCTTTTCCGCTAAATAACCAATTTATTTTAGATTGATGAATGGCTCCCACCAATACTTCAGGCATTCTAAGGGTATGACCACCCGAGATATCTGAGCCAAGTCCTACATTTACTCCTTTATCAAGGAATTTTCTTACAGGCATCATTCCACTAGAAAGATTAAAGTTTGAATGAGGACAATGTGCTGCATATACTCCATTTTTAGCCATCAGTTCTATTTCCTCATCAGTATTATATACACAATGAGCCATTATTGTCTTAGTTTGTCCAAATAGTCCAAAGTCATCATAAACACCAGCATATGTTTTAGAATCAGGATAAAGCTCCTTAATCCATTTTACTTCAGATGTATTTTCATTTAAATGGGACTGCACAGGTGCATTGTACTGTTTTGCAAGGTCACTTAACCCATTTAAAAGCTCATCTGAACATGTAGGTAAAAATCTTGGAGTAATAATTGGGTTAACCAGTTCCGATCTATTTAAATAGCTACTTAAAATAACTTCTGTTTCATCTATAGAACTTCTTGTCAACTCATCCAACTTGATAGAGCTATTTCGATCCATATTAACCTTTCCAATAAAGGCTCCAAGCCCAGATTGAATAAACATATCCAATAAAAGCTTTGTACTATTTAAATATACGCTGGAAAATACTATACTTCTCGTGGTACCCTCTCGCCATAATTCCTTAATTAGTTTTTCAAACACTTCCTTTGCATAAATCAAATCACTGTACTTGCTTTCCTCAGGGAATGTATATGTATTTAACCATGGGATAAGCTCTTTATCCATTCCAAGACCTCTATTGGAGATGAACATCAACAAAACCAGGAATTATCAATTTTCCAGTATAGTCTTTCATTTCGTAGTCTTTGTAAGAATCCTCCAATACACTGGAGATTTTTACAACTTTCCCTTCCTCCACAATTAAATATGAGTCCTCATATATTTCAAATTTATCTTTAGTTGGAGTAAAGACTATATTGCCCTTAAGTACTGTTTTTGCCATGTTTTCCACTCCTTTAACGGTTTTGATTTAGTCTTAAAAATTACTCATACATAAATAGTATAATATTTCTTCTTATATATTTATATATGAAAAACCAACAAATCATTCCATTTCCCAACCAAGTGAACACTTGACTGCTTTCTTCCATCCATTATACAATACAGTTCTTGTCTTTTCATCCATAAAGGATTCAAAAGTCCTTTCATTCTTCCATTTATTTAGAATCTCATCTTTATCTTTCCAAAATCCTACTGCAAGTCCAGCAAGATAAGCAACCCCTAGAGCAGTGGTCTCTATTATTTCAGGTCTTACAACATCTACATCTAGTATATCAGATTGGAACTGCATTAGAAAATTATTTTTTACAGCTCCACCATCCACCTTAAGACTTTTTAGCTGGATGTTTGAATCATCTTCCATAGCTTCCAATACATCTCTTGTTTCATATGCTATGGCTTCTAAAGTAGCTCTTACTATGTGCTCTGCCTTGGCACCTCTAGTTAGTCCTACTATGGTCCCACGAGCATACATATCCCAGTGTGGAGCCCCTATTCCAACAAATGCTGGGACCAAATATACACCATTGTTATCTTTAACGCTTGTAGCCATTCTTTCAGACTCATCAGCAGTTCTTATTAATCTAAGTTCATCTCTTAGCCACTGAATTGCAGCACCTGCTATAAAGATACTTCCTTCCAAAGCATATTCTACTTTCCCATCAATTCCCCAAGCTATAGTTGATATAAGTCCATTTTTAGACTGAATTAACTCTTTTCCTGTATTCATTAGCATAAAGCAACCAGTTCCATAAGTGTTTTTAGCCATACCCGGTTTAAAACAGGTTTGACCAAATAGTGCTGCCTGTTGATCTCCAGCAATACCAGCAATAGGAATGCTACTTCCAAAGTCCTTTTCATCAGTATATCCATAAATTTCTGATGAATTTCTTACTTCTGGAAGCATTGAAATGGGTATATCCAGTTCATTTAATAGCACATCATCCCATTTAAGCTCTCTTATATTATATAGCATAGTTCTTGATGCGTTAGAGTAGTCAGTTATATGTACCCTGCCCTTAGTTAGATTCCATACAAGCCAAGTATCTATTGTACCAAATAGCAACTCGCCATTGTTGGCCATTTCTCTTGCACCTATTACATTATCCAGTATCCACTTAATTTTTGTAGCTGAGAAATATGCATCAATTACTAGTCCAGTGTTTTTCTTAACATATTCTTCTAAACCTCTTTGTTTTAACTTATCACTAATTTCTGAAGTTCTTCTACATTGCCAAACTATGGCATTATATATTGGTTTCCCTGTATATTTATTCCAAATAACTGTAGTTTCTCTTTGATTTGTAATACCTATAGCTGCTATTTCCTCTGGATCTATTCCATGGCGTTCTATTACCTCTCGTGCTACCCCTGACTGAGTTCCCCAAATCTCCATAGGATCATGTTCTACCCATCCTGGTTTTGGAAATATTTGAGTGAACTCTTTCTGTGCACTTCCTACTATTTCTCCATCTTTACTGAATAATATAGCTCTTGAGCTTGTAGTTCCCTGATCTAGTGACAATATATATTTTTTCTCCATAATCCTTCCTCCCATCTACATATTAATATTACCCAATTTTATCCTGACTAACAAGTGCCAACTTCAACTATGGTAATAATATGTAACTTGTCCAATCATTGATTGTTTAAAAGCTTTTCTATAGATGTTATACTTAAAAAAGTTACAAAATAGTTACAAGACAAGCACACTACAAGGAGGAGAATTATGTTAAAGAAAAGAATTGTAACATCAATTATTGCAAGTTTATTACTATTTACCTCATCTATAGGTTTTGCTGATGGTTTTAACTATCGTACTATTAAATTGAATTCATCTAACAATACCTATAATGTAAATGTATATAATGCAAATAACAATACTTACCAGTTATCCAATGGAAGTAATCTTTGGAACGTAGTAATCTGGAACAATAATACAGCAAGTAGACCAGGAGTTGTACTTCCTAAACCTACTAACCCAGCACCAACAGTACCAACTAATCCTGTTGAACAACCAAAACCAGTAGAACCAACAAAGCCAGTTGAACCTACTAAGCCAGT
>CAZHLF010000036.1:0-3116 GCA_964532845.1 uncultured Tissierella sp. | reverse complement strand
CCTGTAACTCCAGAGGCTCCAACTCAAAGCTATGCAGGATTATCCGCAGATGAAGCTGAAGTTGTTAGATTAGTTAATATCGAAAGACAAAAAGCAGGACTAGCTCCACTTAAGGCTAGTAGTCAACTTTCAAATGTAGCAAGAGAGAAATCGAAAGATATGGCTACTAAGAACTATTTCAGCCATACTTCACCAACATATGGTAGCCCATTTGATATGATGAAACAATTTGGAATTAGCTATAGAACAGCCGGTGAAAATATCGCTAAAGGATATTTAAATCCAGCATCAGTTATGAATGGATGGATGAACTCTTCAGGACATAGAGCAAATATTTTAAATGGAAGCTTTGGAACAATTGGAGTAGGTGCTTACAAAGTAGGAAGCACAATCTACTGGACACAAATGTTCACAAACTAAATTACGTAAAAAACCGACGAATATTTTCGTCGGTTTTTTTACTTACTATTATCAATTGATTTTATTAAATCCATCAGATGCTTTGTCATTCTGGCAGTAAACCCCCAGATTAGATAATCATTATATTTGTAGAACAATACAGGATGTTTACCTTTTCTAAAGTTATAGTTCTTACCATTTGGTAAAAGATTATATGGAAACTCCTCATTTTCAACTGTCATCAGATCAAGTTCATATTTTTCAGGTTCAGTTTTCAAGAAATAGTCTACTGGAACAGAAAACAAATGATCTACTTCATCCTTGTTTGGCTTGATATCCTTTAAATTTATGCCTTTTATTACTCCCAAGAAACAATGAATTGTAAAGTTTGAGTAGGAAACTAAATAATCCAATTCACCGATTATTTCAATATTGTCACGTTGAATTAATAGCTCTTCCATGGTCTCTCTAACTGAAGTCTCCTGGAAAGTTTCATCCTTTTCTACTCTACCACCTGGAAAGGATATTTCTCCAGGCTGAGATTTTAGAGTCTTTGCACGAAGTTCATATATTATTTCCCAATTTTCATCTACCTTGATCAATGGTATAAGAACAGAATATTTACCTTCTGCATCAAGGGCCTTTGGAATTCTTCCATTTACTACTTCTGTCAATCTATCTAAGTCCATAATATCCTCCATCATTTATTGCACAATATAATATTTGCTATGCCTAAGACAGTTTCTTCTTTATTAAATCTTGAAGCTAAATCTACCTTTTCCATTAGCTTAAGTATTTTCTTAGGTTCTTCATATATTTTCTCTGCCTTTTTAGGTGTGCATTTTACTATCTCTAATAGCTCATCAAAACTATAGACTTTAAATCTTTCAACATCCAAAGCTTCAGCCTTTTTCTCTAATAAACCAATTACAAAATCCTCATAGGTAAATGTCTTTTTTAAACCCATTTGCGACCCAATCTTAGGAATTATATTTTCAAGCAAAGCCCTTTTCCCAGGTAAATTGTAAGTTTTTATTAAACTATATAAATCATTTAACTGTTCTTCACTTATACTCAGTAATAAATCAAAAGCAAAGTCCTCTCCAATAGGGTTCACATAATATTTTATTCCCTTTAAACCCCTAATAGCCTTTAATCCATCATAATACCCCAGTTCGATATTATTTCTGGCTTTTTCATAATCATATTCATAAGTTTCTCCTATATCATCGGATGGGCTAATTACAATGGCATTTAAATTGGGGTCAATCTTTCTTGTTAAACCTCTTGCGTGGGTTCTTACAATAATAAGATCTTCATAGCCCTTTGAATGTAGCATTTTAAATGGTAGATTATCATAAAATCCCCCGTCTAAAAATCTTTTTCCCTTTAGCTTCTCTGATTTAAATACAGGTAAATATGCCGAAGCCAAAAGATAATACTTTATTTCTCCCTGTGGAATATCTTCTTTAAATATTTCTAACCCCTTAAAATCTGTAAGATTTACAGTAACTATTCCAAAATCCATAGGAGAATTTCTAATTTTATCCTCATTTACATAACTGTTTAATAGTGTCTTTAAGGGAGTAATGTCGAACCCTCTATCACTTATTACAGGCCTTAATTTGTCTGATAAAAGTCTTAAATCTTCTCTATGAAGCTTTGTGTGTCTAAGTCTTTGTATTTCTTCGTCACTGGCATCTATCACCATGGAATATTTGATGTCTTGCCAAAGTTCCAATGCCTTTTCATAATCACCCTGTACAATCATAGCTCCATTTAGTGCTCCTATGGAAGTACCTGTGATTCCTCCAATTTCCAATCCCTCTTCTAAAATTGCCTTATATGCACCTATATGATATGAGCCTCTTGCTCCTCCACCTTCTAAAACCAATCCATACATAAAAACACCTCTAAATTTTTATGGCCATTAAAGAGAACTCTAATGGCCTTAAGTAATATCTACTCCAATACTGATGTACAATGAGGACATCTTGTAGCTTCCAAAGGAATCTCTGTCTTGCAGAATGGACATACCTTAGTAGTAACTGCAACTGGTGCTGGTTCTTCTTTTCTCTTAAGCCTATTAATCTGTTTTACTGCTATAAAGATTGCAAATGCAATAATTAAGAAGTCAACAATGTTTTGGATAAAGACTCCATAGTTTAGAGTTGCTGCACCTGCCTCTTTTGCAGCTGCCAATGTAAGGTGTTTACTCCCATCAAGTGCTATAAAATAATTAGAAAAGTCCATACCGCCTACTAATTTACCAACTAGGGGCATAATAATATCATTTACAAAAGAAGTTACTATTTTACCAAATGCTCCACCAATAACTACACCAACAGCTAAATCGATAACATTTCCTTTAACAGCAAACTCTTTGAATTCTTTCAACATTTCATACCAACCTCCTTTTCTTAAGGATATATACCCATTTAGAGTAAATATAATACATTGAAATCTTTAACCAAATCTATTGTTATGATATAATTTTAATATCTAAAAATTTACTAGGAGGTCTTTATGTCCAATAGAATTAGCTGGAAAGAATATTTTATGCAAATTGCAGATCAAGTAGCTACTAGATCCACCTGTGACAGAGCATGGGTTGGTTGCCTTTTAGTTAATGATGATAATAGAATAGTGTCAACTGGCTATAATGGCTCAGTGGCTGGAAATCCACATTGTGATGATGTTGGCCATACACTTAGAGA
>CAZHLF010000035.1:2364-14524 GCA_964532845.1 uncultured Tissierella sp. | reverse complement strand
TAGAGAGAAGTAAGATTCCCTTCTATATGAGGGATACCAAATTAAGATTTTTTAACCATTGGATTCTAACTGATATTATTTCATTTATGGATTTTGCAAGTGATACTACAAACTTAGAGATATATGAAAGCATCTACTATAAAGCAAGGGGATATATTGCTAAAAAACATATTAATTTTGCTAAAACCTTGGATTACTCAATCCCTGTTTTTGACAGAATAAAGGAGTACCCTAATTTAAATGAGTTTTATATTAAAACTATAAGGGATTTAAAGCATGATTTCAAAAGACTTTCTAAACTAAAGCCATTTGAAGCTATTGATTTTATCCAAAAGAAATTGGAATATGATGAGTATCTAAAAGAGAATTCTATGAAGTTTGGATATACTTATGATACTGCTAAAACGATTCTATATTATTTACAGTTAATATCAAAGAACTCCGGTGATTTAACTGAGTTTAAAGGAAGACTTGCTCATCTTAAGTATTTAAGCTTAAACTCTAAAAATAATAAAGGTTCTCTGACTTTATCCACTATCCACTCAGCTAAAGGTCTGGAGTTTGACAGTGTATATATGGTGGATTTAGTAGAGGGTGATTTCCCAAGTATCTCGAGCATTGAGGCTATAGAAAAAGGTAATATGGAACTTCTCGAAGAGGAAAGAAGATTATTCTATGTGGGAATGACAAGAGCCAAGAAACATTTAACCCTTATAACTACAAAAAATTTAGGCGATAAAGAACTAGAACCTTCCAGATTTTTAGATGAAATAGTAGATAGAAAGAATTAATTTCTTAATTATGTATAAAACTTCTCCCATTTGAAATACTAACTAATGCAAAAGAATTAAAAATAGGAGGATGGTTTTGTTCATGGACAAAAGAAATCAACAGCAACAAAAGAACAAGGATAATAATAATCAAAAGAAAAAGAACAACAATCAACAGCAGCAACAACAACAAAAGAACCAAAAAGAATCTGAAGAAGAGTAACACACAAAAAGGTCCTCAATTGAGGACCTTTTAGATTCTTATCTATTAAATTCTTCAATTCCTTCAGTATAAACCTTAAATGATTCGCCTTCTCCTATTGCAAAATGTCCTGACTCATAAGGTCTTTTTTCAACTGAGATATAAACAGATTCTGTGTCATAGAACTTACCTAGGGTATTTACAATACTTCTTAAAACCTCATTTTCATAGGAGGAGCCAACATTTAAATCTTTTAAAAGTGACTCATTAAAATCTACATTTAATACCCAATTGCTTCTGTCTAAATGAATATCATTTATTATCACACCTGGTTGTAAGGCTACTCCCAGTTCCTCTGAAGGAGGATTCTTTAATTTTCTTTCAAGGATTTTCTCTATACTTGCATTAGTTGTAAATTCAATAGTGTCTTTAATATAGACATTATTTGTAGCATCCTTTAACGGGTAGAACACTAAGATTTCCTGTGTTATTGGTTGCTCTTTGATACTTTGGAGCATAGTTTTAACTTCATTTTCTCCATCAACGTAAATTCTCCCTACAAAGCCAATATCTTTAGCAAAATATTCTTTCTGAAATCTACCTTCTTCAAATTTAGTAGTTATTTCTAAAGCCTTAAATTGACCATATGGTGTATCCAAATCCATATCTATTGAAGTTATAGTCTTTGTATTACCACTGGCACTACCCCAGGAATTACCTACCTCTAAAGGTTCTTTTAGAATGATATCACTTTTCTGAGGTTTGGTATTAAGCATATTTTCAATATGATAGAACTCTCCTTCCAAATAAACCTCAAATATAGCTCCTTCTTTTTTCTCCAGTATCCTTACCATATTTGTTCCTGGATTCATCACCTTTACTTGAGCTTTATTGTCTTCAATATATTCAAAAAACAGTTGCTGCTGGGCAAACTCATTTCCTTCTCCATAGTACTCCATTACTGTATTTGGTAAGAATGGAAAATATTCATTGACTGTTGGTATGGTATTATTATTTATGCTTAATTCCTCTTGGGCTTGAGTATCGGATGCACCAAGTATTGTACTACAACCTACAAGGCTAATAACAACTGCCATAAAAAATATAAAAAATAAATTCTTGTTCATTTTCTTCACCTCTTTGGGTTCATTATAACCCTTTCTAAAAATTAATATACCCTAGCTACTTCTTACTATAATTGTAATACATTTTTGAAAGGAATAATTTACGAATGTGTTACAAAAAACAAAAAGCCAGCAATGGCTGACTTTATACCTTATAACAACTCAATATCTGGTTTTAATTTGTAGATTACGTTTTTTCTTTCAACTATAATTGTTGCTCTTTCCTTAAGATCTTCATCTTTTCTGATTGCTAAGAGTAATTCCTTATTTGGATTGATTGCTACAGGATTTCCCATCATCTTAAGCATTGAAAAATCACCTGTAGTGTCACCATACGCATAGCTGTTTTCCAAATCTACATCATGCTTTTCAATAAGATGATTTAACTCTCTTTGCTTACTTGTGGAATCCCACATTCTCACTATTTCGCCAGTGAATTTATTTTCTTCATCCACCTTATAAAGAGTACCTCTGAACTCTGTAACTCCATATTTTTCTGCCATTCTGGATACTAAAAAATCAGGACTTCCAGAGATAAAAAACACCTTATGCCCCATTTCTTTATGCCATTTAATCTGATTTCTGGAATATTTATATATCATGTCACCATTGGATTTAATAACATTATCTGCAATATATTCGATATAGTCTCTTTTAACTCCCTTTAATTCTTCAAGGTAAATGCCTGCTAAAAGCTCTAGATATTCCTCAAAATCACCATATCTTTTTTCCCACTCAAGATATACCTTCTTTACCTTTGTATGCCAAATAACTGGATCTATTACTTCAAATGTAATAAGTTTTTTAAAGTGTTCAATCATAAGGGAATTTCTAAATATAGTTCCATCTATATCAAAAAATGCGGCCTGATTTTTCATAATATCCCAACCTTTCTTACCTACGATTTATGTAATTGTATTAGTATATGTTACTATACCCATTTGTGTACAGTCTATAGCACAAATCTGTTCACTCACTTCTCTCGTGCAGATTTGGCTGGACTGCATCTGACCTTCCTGCAAGAGTAGAAATTCACTACTCTTGGGATAGGTCATTATACAGTCTATAGCACAAATCTATTCACTCACTTCTCTCGTGCAGATTTGGCTGGACTGCATCTGACCTTCCTGCAAGAGTAGAAATTCAATACTCTTGGGATAGGTCATTATACAGTCTATAGCAGAAAGTCGGTACTTAAAAAAGTACCGACCTATTTCACTAAATATATTATAAAGCCCAGAACGATAAATAGAGGGACGAAAACCAGTAAAGCAGAAATAATTATTGCAAAGAGATCATTTTTCTCTAATTTTAATTCCTCTTCGTGATTTTCATCCTTCTTGTTTTTATTTTTTAACCATTCCATTGCTCTATCTACTTTTTTCTGAAAAATCATAATACATCAGTCCTTAAGTTATTCCCCTGTATTCAATTTATGATGACATGCAACAAAATGACCTGGTCTAGCTTCCTCAAATGCAGGTAATACCTTCATGCAAATCTCTGTTGCATATTTACATCTTGTATGGAATTTACATCCACTTGGAGGCTTAATAGGACTTGGTATATCACCTTCAAGTATTTCTATCTTTCCATTTCCATCTACATCAGTAGTTGGAATAGCAGATAGAAGTGCCTCAGTATATGGATGCATTGGTCTGTCATATAGTTCTTTGGTTTCTGCTAGTTCAACTATGTTACCTAAATACATTACCCCTACTCTATCGCTAATATACTTAATAACGCTTAGGTCATGAGATATAAATAGATAAGTTAAGTCTTCCTTTTCCTTTAAATCCAATAATAGATTAATAATCTGTGATTGAATAGATACGTCCAATGCTGATACAGCCTCATCACATACAATAAACTTAGGGCTTAGGGCAACAGACCTAGCTATACCAATACGTTGTCTTTGTCCACCAGAGAACTGATGTGGATATCTGTGTAGGAAATATGGCGCAAGCCCACACTTTTCCATAGTCTGGAGTATATATTCCTGGATACTTGGATCAGTTTTAGCAAACATCTTATGAGCAAATAATCCCTCAGATATAATCTGACCAACTGTAAGTCTTGGGTTTAATGATGAATATGGATCCTGGAATATAAGCTGTAAATCCTTACGTAATATTCTCATTTCTTCTTCATTTAACTCAGCTAAGTTAATACCATTATCAAGATGTTTCTCATATTTTTCAAAATCAGGATGATTTTTATATTTTTCTTTTAAGCCTTTTATTTCATTATTGATACTCTCTATTTCTTTTTCAACCTTAGACAATTCAGTTTCTAAAGAAGAAGATTTTGAATTACCAGATTTAACCTGTTCTTCTTTTATCTTTTGTCTAAGTTTTACTGCCTCTACCATCTTTGTATGATGCTTAACTAAGACTTTGGAAATAGGAGCCATATCATCAGCTACCATAAATCCACCAATTAGCTCAGCCATATTTAAGAACAGAGTTCTTGCTGTTTTTTCAGCAGCTCTATATTTTTCCAGCGCCTTATATTTTTCGTCACCTTCAGGAAGCTTTTCGTATTCCTTTCTTGTTGACTCTTCTTGAGTTCTAAGGTCCTTTAATTTCTTCTTTTCAGATTCAAGGTTTTCCAAAGTCTTCAATACATAATGAGGAGCAATTTCAGCTATATCGCGGCCATAATATAGAGTTCTTCCATCTGTTTGATTGTTAAGCTGAAGAAGTGTACGACCAAGAGTTGATTTACCACATCCACTCTCCCCAACCAATCCAAATGTTTCTCCTTCATAAATATCCAGGGTTATGTCCTCATTGGCTCTTACATATAATTGTTCAGATTGAAACATTGACTTCTTTTTCACTGGAAAGTATTGTTTTAAGTTCTCTACTCTGATTAATACCTTCTTCTTATCTTTCGTCTTAGCCATTGGACCTCACCCCTTTCTTAGGATAGAAGCAACGTACTTGATGGTTTTTCTCAATTAATTCTAACTGAGGTTCCTCATTCTTACATTTATTAGTTGCATATTTACACCTTGGAGCAAACTTGCATCCCTTTGGTAAATCCAATGGGTGTGGTACAGCTCCTGGAATTGCCTCTAGCCTTGTATCTGCTGGAGTATCCAGTCTAGGTACTGAGAACATTAAACCTTCTGTATATGGGTGAGAAAATTCACTGTCTTTCCCAAATATGGTTTTAACAGGTGCCTTTTCTACTACCTCTCCACAGTACATAACTGCAACATCATCTGCCATTTGATTTATAACCCCTAAGTCGTGAGTTATAAATAGGATTGATGTTCCGATTTCTGATTTTAATTCATTCATCAACTTTAGAATCTGTGCCTGAATAGTAACGTCCAATGCTGTTGTAGGTTCATCAGCAATTAATAACTTTGGTCTGCAGGCAAGAGCCATTGCTATCATAACACGCTGTCTCATCCCACCTGAAAGCTGGTGTGGATACTGCTTAGCAACAGCTTCAGGGTTTGGTATTTTTACTAGAGAAAGCATTTTTACAACTTCCTCAGCTGCTTGTTTTTTTGACATCTTTTGATGTATTATAAATGGTTCTGATACTTGTCTTTCAATTGTAAATACAGGATTTAATGATGTCATTGGTTCCTGGAATATTACAGAAATATCATTTCCTCTGATATGCATCATGTCTTTGACAGAGTAATTAGCTAAATTGTCTCCATCAAATATTACTTCTCCATTGGCTATATAGCCATTACCATCTAATAATTTAATAATGCTCATTGCAGACACGCTTTTTCCACTACCACTTTCACCAACAATGCCAAGGGTCTTACCAGCTTCAACAGAATAGGATACTCCATTTACAGCTTTTACAGTACCCCTTTTAGTTGTGAAGTAAGTATGCAGATTTTTAACTTCTAACAGTGCCATCTACTCTTCCCCCTAACGTTCTTGAGATTTCGGGTCTATTGCATCACGTAACCCATCACCAACTAGGTTTATACAGATAACGCAAATACCCAACAATATGGAACCAAATACCCATCTCCACCAATAGTTTTGGATAACTATACTATTGTTTGCTCCATATAGCATATTACCCCAGGTTGGTTGTGGAGCCTGAACCCCGAATCCTAAGTAGGATAATGTGGCTTCAGTCAGCATACTGGTAGCGAAGTTTAATGTTGCTGATACAATAATTACTGAAATAACATTTGGAAGTATATGTTTGAATACAATACCCATTTGCTTAATTCCTAGTGATCTTGCAGCAATAACATATTCTTGCTCACGAATGGATAATACTTGTGCTCTAACCAGTCTTGATAGACCAGGCCAGGAAAGTAGTCCAAGGATTACCATTATGAGGAAGGTTCTTTGATTTGAAGTCATGGAATTTCCAATAAGGGCTGAAAGTATCATAGCAAATGGTAAGAAAGGTAAAGAGTTAACCATTTCTGCTACTCTTTGAAGAACCATATCTATTTTTCCTCCAAAGTATCCTGAGATACCACCAACGATAATACCAATTACGGTTGATATTACAACAGCAACTGCACCTATGGTAATTGACATACGGCCACCGTTAAGTAGTCTTGTAAATATGTCTCTACCTAGTTCATCGGTTCCCATTAAATACCCTTTTAGACCCCATGTATGAACTTCACCTTTATCATCTACAGCATAGTTTTGATAAAAGTCAGTATAGAATTTTTCAATTTTAGCATTTTTAACTTCATTTGGTACATCTGTCTGATCATAATAATCTGCTCCCCAGGATAAGATTTGTCCTGATTCTGTTAAAGCAGTATAATGATATCTTCCACCTTGAAGTGAAACAATCTTACTATCAGTTTGAGGAACAGTACCTTCTCCTTTAGTGGAGATATTTCCCCATATAAATACCTGTCCATCTTCATTTACTGCAGCTACAGTAGAAGCAGTTGTTGCAAGGTCTACTATCTTACCCATGTTCTCAGGTATTTTAGAATAAGCGTTTTGCTGAGTACCTAAATAACCAACCTGACCATCCTTGGTTAAGCCTAAAACAGCATCAGAAGTTGTTACAACCTTAGCAAGCTTTCCTTGATAAGGATGAAAATCAAAATAGTCATTGTTCATTGTGTTTCCAAAGTAATGGCTCCAGCCATCTTCAGTAAGTACAATAGAGCTTTGGTATCCTGCTTCAACAGATACTATGTTTTTAAGCATATCAACCATTGGTGGAATTTGTGTTTGTTGCTGGCGATTATTACCTGCTGCAAATAACTTACCCTCTTCATTTAATAATAGAATATGGTCAAATCCTGCAGCTACATCAACTATCTTACCCATATTTGCAGGTATATTTCTTACATCTATAGTAGGTGTTATTTTGGTCTTACCCCAAATATATAGGACTCCGTCATTAGATACACCTGCACTAAAGGTAGGTCCTATTGCTATATCCCTAAGATTACCATTTAGAGCACTTGGGATATTCATCATGTCATTTCCAGGTTCCACGTTAATTTGGCTTGTCTCTGAGAAAGATAGGTCAATAGGTTTAACCATTGGTCCTATAATTACAGTTGTGAATATCAGCATAAATATTATTAGCCCTGTCATAGCAACCTTATTACTCTTAAAAGTTTTTACTACTGTCTTAAATGGACTTTGTACCTTTTCCTCCTCGAGGATATTTAGTTTTTTCCCGCCCCCAAATAGGTTGCCAAAGAGAAGGGATATAAAGCTTTTCTTCTTGTTTTTTTCTTTCATTTCACTCATATCTTCTCCTCCTTACTTATTAACTCTAACACGAGGGTCAACTAGTCCATAGCTTAAGTCAGCCATCAGATTCCCTAATAGTGCTATAATTATGTAGAATAGTTGAATTGCTAAAGCTACATTATAGTCCTGACTTGTAAGCGCATCTATATAAAATTTACCCATACCATTCAGGTTAAACATTCTTTCAACAACTAATGAGCCTGAAAATACACTCATAAACCAGCTGATTAAAAGAGTTACTATAGGAAGTAAAGCATTTCTCCATGCATGTGAGAAAATTACTACCTTTTCCTTCAAACCCTTTGCTCTTGCTGTTTTAATATAATCCATACTTAAAGCATCACTCATGGCAGCACGAATGTATCTTGTAAGACCACCAAGAGACCCTATGGTCATTACACCAAGAGGTAGTGCAAGGTGCCACAATTTGTCTTTAAACACTTCAAATTCAGTCCCTGAGAAGTTAGGAGTAGCCATACCACTAACTGGGAACCATTGTAATTTAACTGCAAATGCAAAAATAAATAATAACGCAATAATAAATGTAGGTAAGCTATAACCAACTATAGTCAATACACCTACAACTTTATCAAATAATGTGTTTCTTTTTACAGCAGTAAATATTCCTAGGGGTATTGTTATAGCCAAGGCAATAGCTACTGCAAAAATATTTATAAATATGGTGTTTTTCATAGGCATTGCTATAACCGTTTTTACAGGCTGTTTATATACCTGAGACATTCCAAAGTCAAGTCTTAGTGTACCACCTAACCATTTTACATATCTAATAATTAAAGGGTCATCCAACCCCATTCTCTTTCTAGCTTGTTCGTATCTATATTGGTATTCTTCTAGTGTAATCTTGTCCTTCATTTTCTCAACCTCTGCCCTGGCAGGATCACCAGGAATTAAATTGTAAAGGAAGAACAAGAGAAGTGACATGACTATGAATACAAATATCATATACATTATTCTCTTTCCAATGTACTTAGCCATTTTATTCCCGCCTTATCCAAATATTTAAATTTACTTTATGGGTGATAAACACTATCCATTTAAAATAGTAGTCCAGTAAAGAATTTCACCCACTATGTAGAAAATAGGGTATTTTCATACCCTATTTTCATTAAGATCTATAATTGTATATTAGATTCTATTCTGCAACATATGAATAAAGAAGAGAATCTACTAACTCAACTAATGCGTTAACATTATAATCTTTAAGTTTAGCATTGTAGAAATCATAATATATATTTGAATATAGTGGAAGATCAGGTAATAATTCATTCCATCTGTCAACAAATGAAACGAATTTAGCCTTGAAGCCTTCTCTATCTGTTGGGTCTACTAATACCATTTCTTTAGATAATTTATCTAATTGTTCATCTAATAAGAAGTTTGTGTTCATTCCTTGAGCAACCATATCTGGGTCTACAGGATATGTTCTTGATAAGTCATATCTTGGTGTATAGTTTGTTGCTAAGTTGAACATACCGAATGTTGGAACTCCATATTTTGGATCTTGTGTTCCATCACGATACATATAATTTAATAACTCAGTAAATGTCATTACTGTTTGATTAATTTGAATACCTGCTTTTGCTAAGTCAGGGTTTTCTTGTAATTTAACTACAAGTAAATCTGAAACAGCATTTTGCTCAGTTGATGCCCATTCAATGATAAGTGGCATTAAAGTACCATCATCTAATTTCTTGTATCTGATACCTGATGTATAAGGAGCACCATTAGCATCTAGTGTAAATCCAGCTGCTTCTAATAGTTTAACAGCTTCATCTAAACTATATGGATATTGGTTTAATTTTTCGTTTAATTCAGCTTTTGTTTCTTGATAGAACCACATTGCTTCTCCATAAGGTCCATTTACAACTGAACCGAATCCACCTGTAAATGCTTTTGCGAAGTCATTTCTGTCAAGAAGATGAGCTATAGCTTGACGAACTTCTACAAATTGAGTTGGACCATGGTCAGCTTGGAACATTAGCTTTCCATAACCTGCACGTGGATAATTTGAAGCTGCAAAACCACCCTTGTCAACTAAGTCAAGACCTGTATTTACATCGTCTCCACCAGCAGTTCCTGAGATTAAGTCAACTTGTCCAGTTGCTAACTCGTCAAATTGTGTTTCTTGATTAACTTTCTTTAATATAACAGTTTCAATTAAAGGTTTTTGACCTTCATAGTTTCCAATATAATTAGGATTAACTTTTAGAACTGCAGTTTTTGATGCTTCATCGTAGCTTTCCAATGTATATGGACCTGTTGAAGGACGAGGAATTTCACGTCTTGCAACATCAAATCTAGCTCCAAAGTTTTCGTTTGTAAAATTATCTGAGAAATAAGCTCCATTGCCATCATCTTTAACTTCTACAGTTTCATCTGCCCAGAATGCAATTGGAGTAGGTGTTGAGCCAACAAGTGCTAACTCATAGTAGTAAGGAAGACTTTCAGCTGCAATAGTTACTGAGAATGTCTTATCATCTATAAGTCTAACTCCTGTAAATTCTTTAGTAACTCCCTTAGAGAAGTCTGACCAACCCTTGAATTCATAACCATAGTCATTGTCAGCTGTATTATCTGCAACTGCTTTTGATGACCAAAGTAATACTGTAGTTACATAATCTTTAGCAGTTATAGGAGTTCCATCTGCATAAGTAAGACCATCATTGATAGTCCAAGTATGAGTCTTTGAACCGTCTTCGTTTTCTGTTACTTCATGGTTCTTAACAACAGTATTATTGATTACATACTCTCCACCAAATGTAGATTCTACTGTGCCGTAGCCAGTAATCATGTTGTAAACATCATAATCTGCTGCATTATTTTGCCAGTATGGAATCCAGTCCCCTGACAACTCAGTAGTATTACCAACAGTTAATTGTCCTTGTGGACTAGTTGGTTTAGGTGCTTCTGCTGGCTCAGCTGGTGTAGCAGGTGTTTCAGCTGGAGCTGGAGCAGGAGTAGCTGCTGGCTCTTCTTTAGGTGCACATGCTGATAGAACAACAGAAAGTACCATAGTTAAAGCCAATAAAATGATTAAACTTTTCTTTTTCATCATTTTTAATCTTTCCCCCTTATAAATTTATTATTTAAAAAGTAGATCCTCTACTTTAAAAATCAACCACCTTTAATTATTTTTTACAACTTTTCACTTGCGAACCATCAAACTAACTTGTTACAGCATTTATCTAGATTATAATATACAGGTAATTATTTTTCAAGGTTTATGCTAGTACAAATCTTCGATGGATATTAGCTTAAAATTTTTTAATTATCTGATATATTAAATTATTCGAATTATGATGATTATAATATAGTTTGACTTCATTTTCAACATTTGTCTATTTTATATCAATTTTAAGCTTTGATGAAACTGCTTGCAGTTTCTACTTTCGGCTGCAACGAGGTTAATGATTAATACACCCACCTATTGAAGAATAAGGAACCCGACCTCTTATAGTAGCGGGGGACATATACACCTCGAATAAATATTAACCATATCTAAAAATTAAATAACATTTACCTTAACCAACACTTTATAACCAACCATTAGTGAAATAAAATAAATCATTCCTGTAAATCCACTTACCTTAATTCCAATAAATATAGCTGCAAGTATCAATAAGGGATGGAGATCAAGTGTCTGGGAAACTATTTTTGGTTCAATAATTTGTCTTACAACTTGAACTAGTACAAATAAAACTATAAGCAGAATACCTGTTAGTGTATTTCCTATTATAAATTGATATGCTATTAAAGGAAGAAATATCATTATCATTCCAATGATAGGCAACAAGTCAAATAACGCACACAAAATACTAATAATCAAAGCAAAATCTATTTTTAGAAAAATGAATCCAATCAAGACTTGTAGAAAACTAATAAATACAACTAAGGAATATGCTTTTATATATCCTATGGTCATGGATAAACCTGATTCTACTATTGTCCTCATTTTAGTCTTTCCTTCTGAGGTAAACATAGAATAGAAACTTTTACTTAAGATTTTTAAGTCCTTAGAAAACAAATATGATGCTATAAAAGTAATTACCATAATCAATAGAACATTAGGTAGTTTAAGAGCTGCAGATAGTACTGTATTTAATAAAACTATGGTAAAATTCAATAGTCCAGTCATTACAATCTGTAAATACTCGTAAATTTTAGTAAGAACTACTGGGTCAATTTGACCTATAATCTCCATTATCTTCTTAACGATTATATCAATATATATAGTTAGTTTATCAATGCTTGGAATTTTAGATAAAAGTAGAATTACTTCTGTTGTTATCTTTGAAACAGCCAAGGTAATTA
>CAZHLF010000035.1:0-2354 GCA_964532845.1 uncultured Tissierella sp. | reverse complement strand
AATTAGTAATCCTACTATTAAAAATACTATGGTGGTGGTTATAATAGAAGAGAATCCAGATGAAATCTTCATTTTCTCCTGGAGAAAGTTATTTACGCTCCTTGTGGACAAGGCTATTATAAAGCCAAGGACAAAGGGTAATGTATATTTTAGAGTAGTAAAAAACATAGCAAATAAAATGGTAAAAATAATTGCAAATACAATTGTCTTTCTAAGCTTTATAGAGAAAGTCCTGTCTAACATAAAGTACCCCCTGCACCAATATTTCTGTCTCTTGCAACTATATACTCCCTTAATAATATCACGAATCTTTAAGATAACCAACCAATATTTCACAATTTTTATATTAATAATACCCCAGAACATTTTTGGTAAATTTCTACATATGCTTTTTGTTACTTTCCCTGCATAATTTAAGATTTAATCTCCCAAACTAGAATTAACTTGAATCTAAAATAACTCTATGGTAAACTATAACCTTGAATCATAAATTTATCTATATAATCTAGGCAATATGGGCCTTAAGTCTCTACCGAATAACCGTAAATTGTTCGACTATAGAAAATGATGACCTTTTTGGGTTGTATATTCTCTCTAAATTTACTCTTATTTCAGTACTTAAGCTCCTATTAGTATAAATGAAGGGAGATTTATATTTAAATGGAAAAGTTTTTTAAACTAAAGGAAAATGGCACCAACGTATCAACAGAGTTAGTAGCTGGAGCAACTACTTTCTTCGCAATGTCTTATATCATCTTTGTTAACCCATCAATGCTCTCACAAACAGGTATGCCATGGGGTGCAGTATTTTTATCAACAATAATTGCATCAGTTGTTGGAACTCTGGTTATGGCATTATTTGCAAATGTGCCTTATGCTCAAGCTCCTGGAATGGGACTTAATGCATTCTTTACCTATACGGTTGTATTTGGTTTAGGCTTTACATGGCAGCAAGCTTTAGCAATGGTATTTATATGTGGTATCGTTAATATTATTATAACTGTAACAAAAATTCGTAAATCCATTATTAAAGCAATACCTGTAAGTTTACAAAATGCAATTGGTGGAGGTATAGGAATATTTATAGCCTATATCGGAGTAAAAAGTGCAGGCCTTATTAACTTTACATCAGATCCAGGACACAACATCGTCTTAGATGGTGGTACTGTAATAGCTGATGCAGGTGCTGTTCCAGCACTAGTTAATTTAAACTCAGCTCCTGTTATGCTAGCTATAATAGGACTTATCATAACAATTGTTCTTTTGGTTATGAAGGTAAAAGCTGCTATACTTTTAGGTATTGTTGCTACTACTGTTATTGGTATCCCAATGGGTGTTGTAGATTTATCTCAAATAGGAGCAACATCAGGTGTAGCTGAATCTTTCCAACAGCTGGGAACAACATTCGGTGCTGCATTTGGTAAAGATGGAATGATTTCATTATTCAGTGATCCAGCAAAGATTCCCCTAGTACTTATGACTATATTTGCTTTTTCTTTATCTGATACATTTGATACCATTGGTACATTTATAGGAACTGGACGTAAAAGTGGAATATTTAGTGAAGAAGACGAAAGAACGATGGAAACCAGTACTGGATTTAAATCCAAAATGGATAAAGCTTTGTTTGCTGATGCAACTGCTACATCTATAGGGGCTATATTTGGTACATCTAATACTACAACTTTTGTAGAAAGTGCAGCAGGAATTGCAGCAGGAGGAAGAACAGGATTAACAAGCTTATTCACAGCTTTATTATTCATAGCATGTATATTCTTGGCTCCAGTAGCAGGAATAGTACCAGCACAAGCAACAGCACCAGCTTTAATAGTTGTTGGTATAATGATGCTATCAGCATTTGCTGAAATTGACTGGAATGACTTAGACGAAGCTATACCTGCATTCTTTGCAGGAATATTTATGGCATTATGCTATAGTATTTCATATGGTATAGCAACAGGATTTATTTTCTATATCATAGTTAAGTTAGTTAAGAAGGAAATGAAAGATGTCCATCCAATACTAATTGGAGCAACAGCTTTATTCATTATAAACTGGATTATTTTAGCCATTATTTAAGTTCAAAAGATCCTGATTGAGTAAATTCAATCAGGATCTTTTTATGCATATATGCTATGAGTTTCTCATTTGTTCATCATACATATTTTTATAGAAACCATCTAATGCCATTAGGGATTCATGATTTCCTCTTTCTATTATCTTACCTTTATTTAAGACGATAATCTTGTCTACATTTCTTATTGTTGAAAGTCTATGGGCAATTATGAAAGTAGTACGATCCTCTTTTAATTTTTCAATTCTAACTTGGTTTATTTTTTTAGTTTTAGTATCAA
>CAZHLF010000034.1:14161-14835 GCA_964532845.1 uncultured Tissierella sp. | reverse complement strand
ACTGCATGTTTTGCTATTGCCCCTTGTATCTCATGGAGGATTGTGGAGGAAATCATGAGGATAAATATGGTATAAAGGATTGCTCAAATTGCTTAATACCTCATAGACCAAAGGGATATGACTACATAAATGAAAAATTCAGAAAGTACAATGAAGATAAAGTTATGGAAAGATTTAACCGTAAATAAATTGATTAAATGCAATAGATGCTTAAAAGAACCGGATTTTGGTAAATATATAGGTATACTAATATGAGGTGATTATGTGAAATTAAATTTTGAAAAGATAATTAAGGATTTAAATTCTAAAGCGACCTCCATTTATGATGATAGGGATAAAATCTGGGGGTTGCTTTCAAAAAGACAGAATAAGCTAGAGGAAAATAAGGAGTTAAGAAGTCTTTTTGATGATGTAAAAATAATAGTTGAATTAGTTAAAGACTATTACAAAGGACACTATAAGAATCTTACAAAGAATTCTATAGTCCTTGTAATCATAAGCTTAGTGTATCTAGTTAATCCATTGGACATAATACCTGATTTTTTACTAGGTGGCTTTATAGATGACGCAGCTGTTATTGCTTATATACTTAAAAAGATCACTACAGAGATAGATGCTTATAAAGAGTGGAAAGCAAAGAGACCTGAAGCACAAATGACAGAAGATGATATCAT
>CAZHLF010000034.1:0-14151 GCA_964532845.1 uncultured Tissierella sp. | reverse complement strand
ATTTTGAAGAAATAGATTTAGACGAAGATGATATGATTGAGATTACACTAAATGACAATGAACAAGATTAATACCTTTCTTTGTAGAAGGTTGTACTATTTTTTTACTACTGCTAATAGAATTAAATAAATATCTTTGATCTTAAGCAATGGCAAAGGGAGGAAATTATGAAAGGTAAACTAATATTAATACTCTGTATATTGTTGTTAAGGGGAAGTATTGCATATGCTGAAAATAATATAACAGAGCTAGATCTTGGGAATCCAACAAATTTATCACTAAGCATTGACAAGGACCGATTTGTTTTAAGCTGGAGAAATCCACTATACATTTATTCTTTTGCTAATGTGGATTATCAAGTGGATTATAAGGTAGGAAGAGGAGAATGGACATCCCTTCATGGAGAACTAAAGCCCAATTATTTGCCATTTTCTGTCGATGGAAAGGCAAGAATAGAGATAGACCCTAAAAGAGAGGGAATAGTAACAGATAAAATTGATTTAGATAATTTTAATTACAGCTTTAGAGTAAGATATAGGTACATTGGTGATGAAGTAATTGTTGGATTTTTCTCAAGTCCAGCATCCCTGGGGCTGCAGCCTTTTTATCAGAATGCCAGCAACTGGGCATTTGAAGAATTGGACAGGGCAGTAGAGCTTAAGCTTATATCAGATAGTATCAGGGATGATATGAAAAAGGAAATAACAAGAGAAGAATTTAGTGAAGTAGCTGTTAGACTATATGAACTTCTCACAGGAAATACTGTAAGCATCAATGGTCAATCCTTTATAGATTCAACAAACCCTGAGGTTTTAAAGGCAGCAAGCCTTGGTATAGTAAGGGGTATAGGAGAAGGTAAATTCGCACCAAATAATCCTGTAACTAGACAGGAGATAGCTGTTATGTTAAAAAGGGTATTAGCTGTAGTAAATCCTCAAATGGATTTTAGCTATGGGGCACTTCAACCAACGATAGAATCAAATATCGCCAGTTGGGCCATAGAAGAAGTTAATTTTATGAGATTTAAGGAAATACTAAAAGGAGACCAGGATGGTCTAATAAACCCAACAGGACATACAACCAGAGAACAAGCGGTAATAATGGCCTTAAGGACTTATGATACATTTAAGTAAAGACAGGGGGACGTTTCATTTGTCTGGCTAGTCAGACAAATGAAACGTCCCCCTGTCTTGGTGGTTATCCCTTTAGGTTTTTAGTTGATTTCAAACCAAGCAAGCATCCAAGGAGACCTAATATAATACTTAAAATCAGTGAAAATAGTCCTATCCCAAGTATCATCTTATTAAAATCCGGAAGTACTAAAAACGGTAGGGAGCCTACAATTTTTGAATTAATATAATTAATTATAATGGACAAAAATCCTACTGCTAGTATAGCTGCTAATAAGCTCATAAAAAGTCCCTCCAGTATAAAGGGCAAAGTAATAAAGCCTTCGGGTGCTCCTAACAGTCTAAGGGTATTAATTTGCTCTCTATTGGCATAAATCCCCTGTCTAATTATATGAGATGTGATTACTAAGGTAGCTACACTTACTGCAACAATAATCAATATACCTAGAACACTTATTAGATTTGAAATGCCTCTTAAGTTTTCCAAGACTGATTTATTATCACGTACTAATTCAACACCATTAATATCTTTTATCTCTTCAACCATTGTATCCATGTAATCCAGCTGGATCATGACTTCTATATAGGGGCTAAAGGGGTTGTGGTCAAACAATTCAAGAATTCTTGACTCTTCACCCATTATTTCAGTCATTCTCTTTTTTGCCTCATTCTCATCAATGAACTTTACTTCACGAACCCCAGAAATTTCTTCAATATCTCTTTTAAGGGAAATGATATCTGAGCTTTCAAAATAATATACGCTGATTTCGGCTTCATTTTCAATAGCATCCATCATGTGGTTAATACTCCATCCTCCAGCTACTATTAAGGATAATAGAAAGAAAATAAATCCAAGGCTAATTATAGAGAAGAGATTGGATACAAAATCAAGTTTTATAAGGGTCTTAATCTCCTTGAAGAAGTAGCCTGTATTTTTAATTATTACTTTCATACTCTACCTCCTCAAGGATCATCTCACCATATTTTACCTTGATTCTAATGTAGTCAGTCTCATCTTCCAAGAGGTGAGTAGCATGTGTTGTTATAATTACAGTAGTATTTTCATCTCTGAAGGATTTCAACAATTCCAGGATATTTAAGGAATTGTCTTTATCTAGGTTTCCAGTTGGTTCATCAGCAACAATAAGCTTTGGTTTTCTACACACTGCTCTTGCAATTGCAACTCTTTGTCTTTCCCCATATGATAGGTTGTCCACCAATGACCGAATTTTATGACTTAATCCTACTTTTTCAATAGCTTCTATGGCATTTTCCTTCATTTCTTTATGGGTAAAATCTAGAAATCTCATGCCTATAAGTACATTATCTAGAACTGTTCTTCCATTTAACAGTTTAAAATCCTGAAATATTGGTCCGATACTACGTCTTAATTCACGAAGTTCATGATTCTTAATCTCCTTCATACTTCTTTCTAAAACGGTTATATCACCTTCAGTAGGGGATTCCATTCCCATTAAAAGTTTCAAAAAGCTAGTTTTACCTGAGCCACTATGACCTGTGATAAATACTACTTTTCCATTAGGAATAGATAGGTTAACATCCTTTAATGCAATTGTACCATCCTCATATCTAAGATACAGATTCTCTGCTTTTATCATATTGACCTCCAGTTAAAACAATACTGGATTAATTAATAATTCCAGATTGTCCTCATTAATATTTACAGCCCTTATAGTGCTCTTATCCAGTAGTTTTTTAAAATTAAACTCCAGGTATCCAAAGCTAAACAATTCTTCCATGGCTGAGCTTTCTAGTTTCATATCCATAAAGGATCCTTCTTCCATGTTAAATCTCAGAGATTGCCTACCCTCCAATATTTCAAGGCTACCTGACATAAATATTTTGATATCAGGCATAATAAGTTGAAGTTTATCCTTTTGGAGCTTTATTTCAACCCTTGTAGGAAACTTTTGAGAAAGGAGGATATCATCTAAGGATTCCTCTTTTATAATTCCTCTTACCCCAGTTAAGCTAAAGGAGATATCTATTGTATCACTTGGGATATTTCCTTCTTCAATCATTTTAGTAAGCATATTTATAGTTTCTGTAAATATAGGCTTAATTTCAGCCCATGAATTTTCTAATTTATTTAAGTATTCCTCAAACTTTGCTTTGTCCTCTTTTAGAGAAGCAAGTCTTAATTCTAGATTGTTCTTTAGGATAGTTTGACTTTTTATAGCTTCCTGCAATTGTCTTTGTCTTTCTTCAACTTGCTCCAAACTTGATTGAAGAGTTTCTTTGTCTTCTATCAATTCTTTTTTTGACAGTTCTAGCTCCTCCAACAAGCTTTCGGTATTTCTTGAAATCTCACGTATGAGATTGATTCTTCTTAGTAAGATTTGTAGACTATCAGAGCTTAATATCATTTCAATATATGAAGTGGAACCATTTTTTTGATGATTTTTAAGGACCTCTTCCATAATATTTAAGCTATCATCATACTGAAACTCTTTTTCTTTAATTAAGTCTTCCATATTTTCAATATCTGCTTTTAGATCATCTATTTCCACAGATGTGGTTCTTTCCACTGCTTCCATTTCATATATATCCTGAACTAATATAAATAATTCCTCCAGGACTTTTTTTTCTTCATTAGTTAGTTCCTCAAGATTTTCCTTAACTACATCAGTGCCTGATATTTCTTCACTTGCAGGTAATGAAGTGGAATATGAGAAAGAGAATGCAAATATAATTGTAAATACAAGGACTAAGCTAAGAAAATTCTTCATTTACAAACCTCCCAACAAAATTGACCAACCCGGTCTTATCACTATTACTATATTTTAACATAAGATGTATTATCTTGACACTAAAAAGAGGAGGGATAGAATGGATTTAAAAAAATTCACCATATTAGGTGGGGATATGCGAAATATAGAACTTGCATATCAGCTTCAGGAGGATGGCCATGAGGTTGAAATTTTCGGATTTGATAGCCTTCAATTGCTTTTAAAACAACCAATCAAACTTCATGAGGCTATAACTCAATCTGATGTTGTAATAGGTCCATTGCCATTTACTGAAGATAATGTATTATTGAATGCTCCTTTTTATACTAAAGAGATAATTATTGATGAAGTATTAAATCTATTAAGTCCTAAACAAATTTTTACAGCCGGAAAGATTCCAATAAAGATTCAGGAGAAAGCAAAGCTTCTAGGTTTACAAACAATAGATTATTTTAACAGAGAAGAAATGCAAGCCTTAAATGCAATCCCAACAGCTGAAGGTGCCATTCAGGTAGCAATGGAGGAAATGAGAACTACCATTCATGGTTCAAATGCCTTGGTCTTAGGCTATGGTAGGATTGGAAAATCATTGTCTAGAATGCTATATGGAATAGGTGCTAATCTCTTTGTTGAGGCTAGAAGTTACTCAGACTTAGCCTGGATCAAAAACTTTGGATACAAACCAGTTCACATAAAGGAATTGGAACATTATCTTCCTAAGATGGATGTAGTCTTTAATACAGTTCCTCATATAGTATTGGATGAAGAATTACTATTAAAACTAAATAAAAAAGCATTAATAATCGAGTTGGCGTCAAAGCCAGGTGGAGTTGATTTAGATGCCTGTAAGGATCTGGAAATTAAGATAATAAGTGCACAAGGTCTTCCTGGAAAGGTAGCACCTATTTCTGCAGCTAGGGTAATAAAGGAAACAGTTCTTAATATTATGGAGGAAGTGAGGAGCGGAAATGGATTTTAAAGGTTTAAAAGTTGGTATAGCAATAACAGGTTCATCCTGCAATTTTGAAAAGGTGTTTCCACAAATAGAAAACCTGGCAAATATGGGGGCAGATCTTTACCCTATAATATCACCTGCAGTGGATACATTTGATACTAGATTTGGAACAGCTGAAGAATGGAAGAAAAAGTTAATGTTAATAACGGGGAAAGAATTAATAAGGACAATTGTGGAAGCAGAACCAGTGGGGCCTAAACTTAATCTTGATATATTAATAGTAGCTCCATGTACAGGAAATACATTAGCAAAGCTTAGCCAGGCCATAACTGACACTTCAGTTACAATGGCTTGTAAGGCTCATTTAAGGAATCACAAACCATTGGTACTGGCCATAGCTACAAATGATGCATTAGGTGCTAATGCCAAGAATATAGGGACTCTACTAAATACAAAGAACTTGTTTTTTGTACCTTTTGCTCAGGATGACCCATTTAAAAAGCCTAATTCAATGATTTCTAAATTTGAGTTAATCCCAGAAACTATTGAAGCTGCACTGGGAGGAAAGCAACTTCAACCTTTACTGGTTTAATGAAGAATGTCCTGGAAGTTCATTCCAGGACATTCTTGTCATATCAGATAATCATATAAACTTTGGCCAATATATTCCGTGTCTTCAGGATTTATTAATACGGATATTCGGTTTTCGAAGTAGCTTACATTTAGAATTTTTTCCTTTTCATATACCAATAGCTTAGACAAATCATTTTTTATACCATCCATATATTCTTCATTTACAACTATTGAAATTATTTTTTTCTCATTTTGCTCTTTTATTGCAAAGCCTATAATCTTATCCCTATTCTCAAGATTAGATATCAAAGTGCCTTCACCATCAATAAATGTTGATAGTACTCTTATGGGGATATTGTGTTTTTCTCCTATTTTTACTGCTCTGGGGTGTACTACGGTAGCACCATTGGAAGAGAGAGCATACATCTGGGAATAAGAGATTTTATCAACATATTTCGTATATGGAACGATTCTTGGGTCAATTAATGCGACCCCTGGAACATCAGTATAGATATCAACAATATCTGCATCGAGATACGCTCCTAATGCTACGGCCGTTGTGTCGCTTCCTCCTCTTCCTAAAGTAGTTATTTCCATTTCTTTTGTGATCCCTTGAAATCCTGTTACAACTACAATCTTTTCCTCATCTAAAAGTGATAATATTTTATTGATATTAATTTGGAGTATTTTACTTGCAGTAAAAGTATTGTCTGTTAAAATTCCTGCTTGAAAGCCCATTAATGGTTCAGAGCTTAGACTTTCACTTTCCAGCAAATGAGAAACTATAGCTGCAGATATAGTCTCTCCACAGGACATAATAAAGTCCTTCTTCTTTGGATCAATTTCTTTGCAGATTTTCTCAAGCTGGTAAATAAGTGTGTCAGTAGCATAGGGCTCTCCCATTCTACCTATGGCTGAAACTACAACCACAAGTCTCTTCTCTCTTTCGTAAGTATCCTTAATTCTTTTTAAGAAATCACTGTTTCTCGCTATATCTCTAAGGGATGTACCTCCAAATTTTAAAACTGTAATTCCCATACTACACCTCCATCTTGGAATATATACTTCATAATATTCAAAAGGATTTAAATTGTTAAGTAATACTAGCAAAATACAGTATTTTTGCATAGTATAAAATACAATGATTTAAGGAGGTAAAGTAGTGGAATGGGGTAGATTAATAACTGCTATGGTAACACCCTTTGATGAAGAATTAAATGTAAATTATGAAAAAGCTGTTGAACTAGCCATAAAGTTAGTTAAAGAAGGCAATACAGCCTTGGTAATAACTGGTACTACTGGAGAAGCTCCAACATTAACTGAAGATGAAAAGATAAATCTATATAAGATGATAAAAGCATATGTAGATGTTCCAATATTAGCTGGTGTAGGAACAAACTCTACTAGAATTTCAATTGAAAATGCAAAGAAAGCTTCAGCTGCAGGTGTAGATGGACTGTTGGTAGTTACTCCATATTATAATAAGCCAGATCAGGATTCCCTCTATGAACATTTTAAATCAGTAGCTGAAGCCGTTGACTTGCCAATAATGCTTTATAATGTTCCAGGTAGAACTGGCTGCAATATCTTACCAGATACTGTAGAACGTCTATCTAAAATTAAAAATATTGTAGCACTAAAGGAAGCAAGTGGTAACATAATACAATTTTCAGAAATAATTAGAAAAGTACCTAAAGATTTTCGAGTATATTCTGGTGATGATTCTCTACTTCTTCCAGCTATGGCAGTTGGAGCATATGGGATTGTAAGTGTTTGCTCCCATGTAGTAGGCGATGAAATGAAGGAAATGATAGATGCTTTTGTTGCAGGGGATATGGCTAAGGCTACTGAAATACATCTAAGACTAATAAAAATATTCCAACTTTTATTTATGGTAGCAAATCCAATTCCAGTAAAGGCAGCATTGAATATGACTGGTATAGAAGTTGGAGGACTAAGACTTCCACTTACCCCAGCCAGAGAGAATGTGTTAAAGGCTGTAAGAGATGAACTTTTAGCACTTGGAAAGATAAGTAGTTAAAAATTAAAAATTAATAATTAAGAATTAAAAAAAGGATAGTCTAGTGTTATTAAATAACATAAGACTATCCTATTATTTATGTTTTAATTGTCAACTGTCAATTGTCAATTGTCAATTGTCAATTACTATATTTCGTGTACAAACAATCCACTTCTTAGTTTTGGTTCGAAGTAAGTAGACTTAGGAGGCATCATCTTATCCATATCTGCTATCTTTAGAAGTTCTTCAATAGAAGCTGGGTAGATAGAAAAAGCAACCCTCATCCCATCAGCTACAATCAATTCCAACTCAGCCATTCCTCTTGGACCACCTACAAATTCTATTCTGTTGTCAATTCTAGGATCAACAATCCCTAATAATGGATTTAAAATGTTGTTATGGAGAATTGAAATATCAAGGCTTTCAATTGGATCATCTGGATTAAATATACCTTCTTTAGGTTCAAGAGAGTACCAGTGCTTATCAAGATACATTCCAAAGACATGTTTTCTATCAGGTTTACACTGATCTGTTCCTTCCATCATTACTAGATCAAACTTTTCTTTAACCAACTCAAGAAATTCACTATCTGAAAACTCGTTTAAGTCCTGAATTACTCTGTTATAATCCATTATCTTAAGATCACTATGAGGAAATAAACATGATAGGAAGTAATTGAATTCTTCTACACCATTGTATTGGGGTTGTTCTTTTCGTCTTTTTATTCCAACATTGTAAGAAGCTGCACAAAGATGATGACCATCGGCTATATAAAGATCCTGTACAGACTTAAATTTACTGGTTAAGTCATCAATAATCCTCTTGTCATCAATTTTCCAAATAGTATGCCTTACATTGTCTTCTGATACAAAATCATAAAGAGAATGATTATTATACATCCAAGATTTGATTACTTCACATATTTCATCCTTCTGTCTATATACCATAAATACGGGTTCAGTATTGGCATTTGTATAGTCCAGGTAATTGAACCTGTCCATTTCCTGTCTTTCCATGGTGTTTTCATGTTTCTTTATTAGATTACTGGAGTAATCATCAATAGATGTACAAGCAACAAGTCCTGTTTGTGCTCTATCACCAACCTCTTGTTTGTAAATATAATAATAGTCTGTATTATCCTTAATCAGGATACCATCATTTATCATCTTGTTAAGGTTATCTCTGGCTCTCTCATAAACTAATGCATCATGAATATCTATATTAGGCTCAAGGTCAATTTCAGCCCTGTTTATATGAAGGAAGGAGTATGAGTTTTCTTCAACCATTTTCCTTGCCTCATGAGTATTCATGACATCATAGGGAAGTGCTGCAACATCTGCAACATACTCTGGTGCAGGTCTCAGTGATTTAAAAGGTTTTAAAATCGCCATCTTATTCCTCCTATAACTTTTTTGACGCAAATCCTGACTCGCCTCTATATGTATTATTACCCAAAATAGCAAGATAATATCTAAATATCCGCTTGCAATTTACATTTTTCAAAGGCTGTGTTACCATAATAGAGATAAAGATTTGATGAAAATTGTATAATGAAGGTATGAATACATATTAAACAGGCGGTGTTTATAATGATTACATTAGTTACAGGAGGAGCTCGCAGTGGTAAAAGCACCTTTGCTGAAAGCTTATATGAGAAAAGTGAAGATGTTGTTTATATTGCAACCTCTAGAATATATGATGATGAGATGAATGAGAGAATACTCCTTCATAGAAGGAGTAGACCAGATATATGGAGGACCTATGAAGGAAATTATAATCTAAGTGAAGCAGTAGGTAGTGAAAAAAACTACCTACTAGATTGCATAACAGTTCTTTCATCCAACATTATGTTTGATTTAACAGAGAATGTAGAATATATAGATTATAGGCTACAACACGAAGTAGAAGAAAAGATAATTGAAGAGATTACCAGATTAATTGAAACTGTAAATGACAAGGGATTTGATTTAGTATTAGTTACAAATGAAGTAGGGGACTCTATAGTTCCTGAACATCATATATCCAGAGTTTTTAGAGACATTCAGGGAAGGGTAAACCAGAGAATAGCAAAATATGCAAATCAGGTTTATTTGGTATGTTGTGGTATACCGGTGAAAATTAAATGATAGATGGTTTAATACTTGCATTTCAGTTTTTTACCAGACTGCCCTTTAAAAAAAATATAGATTTTAATGAGAAAAATATTAGAACTAGTATTATTTTTTATCCTCTGGTTGGAGCTGTAATTGGATTATTAGCAGCACTTATATATTATCCATTACAATATTTGAATAAGAACATTGCCAGCTTAGGTGCATTATTTATACTTATTTTAGTAACTGGTGGACTCCATCTAGATGGCCTATCAGATACTTTTGATGGTTTTCTATCAAATAGGGATAAAGAAAGAGTTCTGGAAATAATGAAAGATAGTAGAATAGGAGCCTTTGGTGTTATAAGCATCATAATGCTAGTGCTATCTAAATATGTAATAATTTCAAGCTTTGATAGTGGATTTGAATTAGCCGTAATTTTATCACTTGCCAATAGTAGAATAGTTGTTTCAAGAATTATATCAAATAAAAGAGTTGCACGACCTGGAGGATTGGGAAGCTTATTTCATCAATCAAATCCAGGAAAAAACATAATATTTTCAATGGTAATTTATCTTGTGATACTTTTATTCATAAATCCTTACTTTATAATACCTTTAATTATTAATTTTATTGTTGCTGAACTATTTTGCAACTGGTCATATAAGAAAATAGATGGGATGACAGGGGATACTTACGGTGCGATAATAGAAGTAGGAGATACTGTATCTTTACTAATCTTTTGGGGGTTAATAGAGTGGATATAATAATGATAAGACATGGAGAATCTGAGGATAATATTGCAAGGGTATTAAGTAGGGATAATACAAGACTTACTGAAAATGGAGTAGCCCAGATTAATAGAACTAGAGAATTTCTCAAAGGCTACAGTTTTGATAAAGTCTATTATAGTCCATTGACTAGAACCGATGAGACAAGACATCACCTTGGCTTGGAAGGAATTGAAGAAACAAGGATTAGAGAAATTAGTTTTGGAATATTTGAAGGATTCACCTATGATGAATTTACTGAAAGGTTTCCTGTGGAATCAAAAGCTTGGGTAGATGACCCCTATACTTATGAGATACCAAATGGAGAAAGCCTATATATGGTTTATGAAAGAGTGAAAGATTTCCTTGATGAGATGTTGCAAAGTGATGAAGATATTTTGCTTGTTACACATGAAGGAGTTATAAGACTTATCTTATCATGGGTTTTTGATGACCCAAATTACTTCTTTAAATTTAAAGCTGATAATGGTAGCTTGAGTATTGTTTCAGTAGATAAAGGGTATAAGTATATCAAAAAACTAAACTGCTTTGCAGAGTAACTGAGGTGTATCATGGAGAGGAAAATCTTAAAGTGCATTAGCACAATTGAGGAATTTGACTTAGATTGCTTTAATGAGCTAAACATAGGTGTTGAGATTCAGGACTTTACAGAGCCTAATCTTAGTAAAGATGATATAGAGAAGTTAATTCTGGAATATAGCCAGTTGTTTAAAGATTTCAAGGGGATAAAAGCTTTACATGGACCTTTTTTAGACCTAAGTCCTTCAAGTCCGGATATAGATATTAGAAGAATAAGTTATAGAAAGTATTTGAGAACAATAAAAGCTGCAACCAGGCTCCAGATGGATTACATTATATTTCATAGTCAAATAAATCCATACTTAAATACACCAAGTCTAATAGACCTAAACAATCAGCAATCTAAGGAATTCTGGCAAGAAATTATGGCAGAATCATCAGATTTTAAAGGAATAGTATTACTAGAAAATATATTTGAAGAGACACCAGAGCTGTTAAAAGAAAGAGTCGAAAAAATTGAACTTCCAAATGTAAAGATAATTCTTGATGTAGGGCATGCAAGACTAGGCAGTGTTAGTCTTGAAAAATGGATTAAAGAGTTTAGGGACTATCTAGAATACGTTCATCTTCATTCAAATAATGGTATCCATGATCAACATCAGATCCCTAGTGATATTGAATTGAAGGCTTTAGGGAGTTTGTTTAATAAATATAATATAAATCCAGTTATTTCATTGGAATATAAAACGAAGGATCCAAGTAGAGAGATTGAGATATTAAGAGGATAGGGAATTGAGAAGATCAATTCCCTATATATTTTGCATAAAGTGAATTAGCATAGTTTTCATCAGTGATATTTTTAAGAATAGCTCTACCATCATAAAATAGAGTAAATTGAACATCTTCAACAGTAAATTTAACAAAATATGTATTTTTCTGATAATCTATATCTAATAAATCTAATCTTTTTAGTATCTTATCCATTTGTACTTTTCTCTGATGTGGGTTTATTTGTATACTATTTTTTCCACATAGACTTGTAACTTCATCAGTATCTCGATGTAGGAACTCAAAATTCTTCTTACCACATGAAGTACATTCTTCATCAATACTTAAGGGTATTACATCCGATTCATTATTCCATATATCAATATAGAACAACCCCTTGATTACATCTCCACCTTTATTAATTAAAAGCTTAATGGCTTCAGTAGATTCAATTGAAGCTACTATAGAGGTAATAGAATTTAATACTCCTGCAGTATCACAAGTTTCCATTGAACCAATAGGTGAGATTTCAGGAAACATACATCTTAGACATGGGGTAGTACCTGGTATAATTGTATGTACCATTCCACTACTACCAATAACTCCTCCATAAATCCAAGGAATATTTAGCTTTACTGATATATCATTGATTAAATATCTAGTCTGTAGATTATCTGTAGCATCTAGAATTACATCCATGCCTGTAACTAGTTGTTCAATATTTTTTGAATTCACATCCTCAACAAGACTTTCAATTTTTATAGATGAGTTTATTCTTGAAAGCTTATCCCTTGCTGCAATGGCCTTAAGCATATTATTTTCTACATCATCTTCATCGAATAATATCTGTCTTTGAAGATTGGATAATTCTATATAATCCCTATCAACAATTTTTATGTAGCCTACTCCTGATCGCACTAAATTATTGGCAATTACAGTGCCTAAAGCTCCACAACCTATTATAATTACCTTTTTAGATAAAAGTAACTTCTGTCCTTCCACACCTATTTCATTAAAAAGTATTTGCTTCTCATATCTTTGCATGATTACCTCCCAAAAACTCATATGGCACATCTTCACCTAATTATACATGAAACAAACTATTTTTTGAATATAGAGACTATCATTTTAAGTACTATAAAGGATTTATTTTTGAAAAATTTCTTAGAAATTTAATAATTTACTTACTATTTGTAACTAAATTGGGTATAATAAATACAAAAGGAGTGATAATATGGAAGATAATAAATATCACTTATGTCCTAAATTTGAATCGGCTTTTGAACTGTTGGGTAAAAAATGGACAGGACTAATTATTCAAACCCTATTAGGTGGTCAAAAAAGATTTTCAGATATAGAGGAAGCAATACCAAATCTTAGTGCACGAATGCTTACTGAGAGGTTTAAAGAGCTAGAGCAGGAAGGAATTGTGGCAAGAAATGTATATCCTGAAACACCTGTTAGAATAGAGTATGAGTTAACCCAAAAGGGTCATGAACTTCAGCAAGCTATGAATGAGATTCAAAAATGGGCAGAAAAGTGGAACTAAAAGAGAAGGGCTTTTCTAGACAAATAGTTTAGAAAAGCCTTTTGTTATCTAATCTATAGATTCGATTAATACCTCCATGGTTCCCCCACAAACCATACCTTCATCTTCTGCTACATCGCCTGTCATATCCACATGCTCAATTTGATAGCCCCTATTATTAATGACAGTTCTAGCCATATTAAGTATATTGGCTTCACTACAGCCTCCACCAATAGTACCTATAATTCTTCCATCTAGCCAAACAATCATCTTAGCTCCTGCTTTTCTTGGAACAGATCCTTTAGAGCCGATTACTGTAATAAGTGCTCTTGGTATATCCGATGAAATGGAGGCTTCTTTCATTACATCCATATCAAATTCAGGCCAATTAAACTTACTCCCTTTTGAATACTTACAACCTGATTCACGTCTATAAGCTATTACCTGTGCAATAATTGAAATTGCTATTTCTTCAGGAGTAACAGCTCCAATATCTAATCCAATAGGAGAACATACCTTATCCAGCTTATCCTTTTCATATCCTTCAGATGAAAGCTCCTCCATCATAGCTTTAACTCTTCGTTTTGAGCCTATCATTCCAATATAAGCAGGACTATATTCAAGTGAGTTCCTTAAGCAAATGCCATCAAATCTATGGCCTCTAGTAACGATTACCACAAAATCTGAACTACGTATCTTCAAAGTTTTAAACACAGAATTAAAATCTTCACAAATAACTTCATCAGCATCTGGGAAGCGGTCAGAATTTGCAAAAAATGGTCTGTCATCAGCTACAGTAACTGAAAAGCCCACCTTATGTCCAAATTCTGTAAGAGGCTTTGCTATATGTCCACCTCCTAAAATTATTAATCTAGGTTTTGGATAAAATGGCTCAACTACAACTCTTTCGTTATTTGTTTCTATAAAGGTAGGTACACCACTTTGGAAGGAATTAATTATCTTATCTTTAAGAATGATATCTCCTATTTCTGAATCAATACTGGTACTAGATAGAACTTTTTTA
>CAZHLF010000033.1:0-14925 GCA_964532845.1 uncultured Tissierella sp. | reverse complement strand
AACAAAATTAATGCTCTTTAAGAATTGTGCACCATTTACTGCTACTAATGTTCCTAATTTTGTGTATCCAAAATAGTTAATAAATTGTGCTGCAAAGAAAACCAATACTAAATAAGAAGCCATACTTTTTGTACCAGATGTCATTCCATCTACAAAACTATCAAAATTCTTAATTGTACCAGTTGTTTTACCATATACATAGCCAGGTATAGCAAATAATAAGAATATCATTAGTAACAAGCCATTATTCAAGAAATTTGTCAATGTCATATTGCCATTTGCATCTGCAACTTGAAATACCTTATTTCCAAACATTAAAAATGCCATAACTGCAACATAAATAAGTAATGATATACCTGCTCTTTGTAACCCTTTGCTTTCTAGTTGAGTAACAGGATCATTATTTGGTACAAAGTCTCCAGTATATTCTCCTAGTCTAGGTTCAACGATTTTCTCAGTTATTAAAGTACCTAGAATTGTTAAGAAAAATGTTGATGCAATTAAGAAATACCAATTTGAAGTAGATGCAATCTCGTATACTTTACCTACACTTCTAAGAGCTTCGTTTGTCATACCTGATAATACTGCATCAGTAGGAGATATCAATAAATTCGCTGAGAAACCTCCAGAAACTCCTGCAAATGCTGCAGCAAGTCCTGCAATTGGATGTCTTCCAGCAGCTGCAAACATTATGGCTCCTAATGGAATAACTACAACATAACCTGAAGCATCTGCAACATTAGATATAACCCCTGATAATACAACAACTGCAGTTAACCACTTTGGATTTACTCCTAATAAGACTTTCTTTAATGAAGTATTTATTAGCCCTTATGATTCTGCAACTCCAACCCCCATAATAGCCACTAATACTGTTCCAAGTGGAGCGAATCCAGTATAGTTAGTTACAGCTGAATTGAAAATATGTCTTAGGCCTTCAGCATTAAATAATGATTTAACTTCTGCCACTACTTCTTTTCCCGCTCTAGCATCATAATATGTAGCTGACCAGCCAAGATTAGCACCAATTTCAGAAACACCTATAATAATTCCACAAAGTAAAATAAATAGTACTACAGGATGTGGTATTTTATTACCTGCCTTCTCTATAAAACCTAAAAACTTACTAAACAAGCCTTCTCTTTTTCTTGCCTCAATAATCATTTTACTTCCTCCTCCTTAGAATGTTATTATTGCGTTTTGTACAGAAATGTTTTCCCTTCTTGTTCATAAATATGTATTGCCTTATTATAAATGGATGTACACCTTAAGATTAAATATCCTTTATCTACAACCTCCTATCTTATATTAGTTAATCATCCATATTATTTATCACTTATTATATAAGCAAGTTCTGTGCCAATTGCTTAAATTATCTAAATACTCTAATTAAAGCCATTGGATAAAAATAAACAAGTCTTAAGTACCAAATTTAGTACTTAAGACTTGTTTTCAGAACCTTAAAAGCCCTACTTTTAGGACAATTAATTATATGATTACTCCAATCCATATCTTTTTAACTTACCATGGAGAGTTTGTTTTGGTATTTTTAAGTTTCTTGCAGCTTTTGCACAATTGTAGCCAGCTTCCTCAAGAGCTTCTTTAATTATGAATTTTTCATATTCCTCAACTGTTGCTTTTAATCCTTTTTCTTTAGAAATTGATGGTAAATGTGTGGTTGTGGTTTCTTTACTGATGCTAGAGATGTTTTGTACTTGAAAATCTTCCATTGTTAATAGGTCACTATCAGCGAAATTCATTGCGCTTTCTATAGTATTTTCTAATTCTCTAATATTTCCTGGCCAATCGTAATTATTAAAATACTCCATGACCTTTACGTCCACACCCTTAATATCCTTATTCATTTTTTTGTTGGAAGTTTGAATAAAGTGCTCTACCAAGAGGGAAATGTCTTCTTTTTTCTCTCTTAGTGCTGGTATTTGTAAATATACTACATTTAATCTATAATACAAATCTTCCCTTATTTTTTTGGTCTGAAGAAGCTCTCTTGGCTCAACATTAGATGCCACAATAATCCTCACATCAACAAATTTGGTTTTTATACTTCCTACTCTTCTAATCATTCCATCTTGTAAAACCCTAAGTAGTTTAGATTGTAGATCTAAGTTCATTGAGTTTAATTCATCTAAAAACAATGTTCCTCCATCTGCCAACTCAAATAACCCTTCTTTGTCCTTGGCCCCAGTAAAACTACCTTGAACAGTACCAAATAGGATACTTTCCAATAAATTTTCCGGTAATGCACCACAATTCTGTGCAATAAATGGTTTATTTCTTCTAGAGCTTAGATTATGTATTCCTTGAACCAGCAACTCCTTGCCTGTGCCTGTTTCCCCATATACAAAAACAGGAGAACTGCTATCTGCAATCTTTTGAGCCTTACTTATTAACTTTTTCATTGATTCGCTGGTCCCAATTATATCCGACAAATTATACTGAGTTCCATTTGGCAAGAATCTATTTCCACCGTTTCCCTTACCATATAGGGTGGTTTGCAGGGTAAGCATCTTTTCTGATAATTCTCTTACATTAGTTAGATCCTTGAATATTTCTATTGCACCTTGAAGCTTTCCCTCTTCAATTATGGGAATAGTTGAAGTTAAGATAGAAACATTTTTACCTAAGTAATTAGTATAGTTTTGTACATGGTCAATTATTGCTTTCCCACTGCTTATAACCTGACAAAAAGTACTGTTTTTTGTTTTTATGTTTGGAAATACCTCAAAAACACTTTTACCCACGGAATTTTTTGAATCAAAACCCGTGATAGCTATCGAAGGCTCATTAAAGTATATGACCTTATAATTATCATCTACAACTATTACACCTTCTTCAAGATGTCTACCCATTAACTCCATTATATTTTTATAGTCCATTACTTCACCCTTCCATAGATCCAAATTCTTTTTTGATATGCTTATTATTATATAAACTAATAATTGTAATGTCAAAGAAGATAAAAGTATTTAACATAATTTACTCTTAGATAAAAAGAAAATAAAAGAAGTGTTATCCTCCTTTGATTTTCTTTATTTTCTATAGGGTTTTATCAATCACATTATTTTTATTGTGACTGTTTATTAAAAACTTAGTTGATATCCGAGTAATCATCTAAGGCAGCCTTACTACTGGTCTTTAGATTTCCTTATCCAAAAGGTCTCTAAGTGCAGCCGGATCTATTTGAACAAAATTATATGTAATCTCTTTAATAATAGATTTATACATTCCTAAATCCATTTCGATTTTCTTATTTTCCTTGGATAATTTAATAAATAGATCGTAAACTTCTTTATATTTATCATCACTTAATCTCTTTTTTGCTTCCATAAGATTTATGGAATAGTTAACTAGGTCAGCCTTTGAAAATTTAACGGTCTTTCCTGCTTGAAGCTGTCCCATCTTTATCATATTTCCTAATTGACCAAACGTAAAATACCTCCTTGTCACTGTTTCATACTATTTTATCATATATAAATTATAGATGATAGAGTTATAAATTCACTAGGGACAGTACCTAGTGAATGTTCATTGAGGAATCACCCCAATAGATGTACATAGTAATTAAAAAAGGATTAAATACATTTAAAATAATGTATCTAATCCCTTGTAATCATTGAAAATGGTGCGCCCGGAGGGACTCGAACCCCCGACCAACTGATTCGAAGTCAGCGACTCTATCCAACTGAGCTACGGACGCATGTATAGTAGTATAATACTTGATTTCATGCTATTTGTCAATCTCAGTAATACAGTCTTCAGGACTCTTGTCATCCCTTAGCCCTTTATAAACTGGCTGCCTTAAACCATCAGATTCCGTTTTAGTCATATACTCTACTCTGCACACAAGTCTATGCTCAATCCATATTGCATTTTCATTTCCCTTTGGAGGACGGAAGTCAGGATTTTCTATTCTTTGAGTATTTGAAATGATATTAAAATCACTTTTACTAACACCCATAGTAACATGACCTTTATAAATCATATTACCAGTCAAATCATATTGCCCTAAAACAATGCTTATGATTCCTTTTTCCTTTTCAATATATCCACATACTACAAAATCATCATCCTGCATATTTTTTATCTTAATCCAATCCTTTGTTCTTTTGTCAAAGTAGTATTTGCTATCCTTTTTCTTGGCAACTACACCTTCTAGCTCTTCATTTACAGTTAATTCATATAGGTCTATGCCCTTTTCTTCAATATATCTAGATATCGCAAGTCTTTCATTTTCCACAATAGTTTTTTCAAGAAGTTTTTTACGTTCCATAAGAGGTAAATGGAGTAGTTCTTTGTCCTCTAAATATAAGATATCATATGCAACAAATGTAACTGGAAGCTTTGAAGCCTGTAATTCAATTTTAAACTTATTGGACATCAATGCTCTTCTTTGGATTTCTGAGAAATCTGGTTTTCCATTGTTTATGACCACAACTTCACCATCTAATATGCATTTTTTCTTAGCTTGTCTATGAATAGCGTCCAGCTCTGGATAAATAGGTGAAACCCTTAAATTTCTCTTATTTCTTAATTCAGTTACATCATCTAGATAAGCGATGCAACGGATTCCATCCAGCTTTAACTCAAAAATATAATCAGGAGAATCAAAAGCATGTCCTGATTCTCCTATAAGCATTGGCTTTATATCCTTCTTATCAAAAATGTCCATTAGGCACCTTTAGTTTTCCTTGTAGTTTTTTTCTTTTCAGTTTTGTTCTGTTCAACGCTTTTCTTTAAAGCATCCATTAGGCTAATTGCGTTGTAAAAGAGGCTCTTCAGTAGCAAAAGCTAAGGCAAAGTATTTTTTCCACTTGACTAGAAAATAAATTAGTGGTAGATTTAATTTAGTGTACCGAAATATTTAAGCCTATCCCGCCAATTTAGACTTAAATATCAAAACTTTGGGTCCTGGAATATCCAGGACTATTTTTTTGTCTCTATTGTGATATTTGTAATTTGAACTCTATTAAGTGTTCTAATAGGATAAACACTGTTTCCTAAACCACTATCTATATACAAGGTAGTATCTCCAATTTCAAACACTCCCTTATCATATTTAGGCATGAGTTTCTGGCCTGGAATTACTAGACTTCCCACAATTGGTAATCTTATCTGTCCCCCATGAGTATGACCTGATAGGATTAGATCTGTATCTTCATTTAAATACTTAATTGGTCTATTCGGAGAATGAGAAAGAAGAATATTGTATTCCTTTGGGCTAATTTCATTAAATAAATTATTATAATCCCTTTCATCAGCATAGAAGGATGCGCCAAATAGCTTTATTTTATTTTCATTTAGCTCCAAAGAATATGAATTATCATCTAGAATTATTATCTCATTATCATTTAAGACTTTTAAAAATTCCCTATACTTTAAATTCCCAATCTCATGATTACCATTAACGAAAAATACTTTCTGTGTAATCTTCTTTGACTCATTAAGTATCCTTATAGCGGCTGTAAAATCCGTGGTTTTATGATCAATTAAATCACCTGTAATGGCTATAATATCAGGACTAAACTCCTTAATATCAGTAAACAACTTATCCAGGTTGATACTTGTATTTGAATGAAAATCTGTTATCTGCGTTATTTTAAGAGGCTTTGTTAATTTATTTGAAAATAATCTTAATCGATTTATATAAAACTTACTAATTTGCATATAGTTATATAATGCAAATACTACAAATAGTATTGTTACAGCTAATAATAGTCTTTTTAGATTCATTACAACCCTCCTTAAGGCATCTCTTTTCATTATATCATATGAATAGAATACAATCATCAATCCAAAAAAGGGCATAAAAAAACAAGACCCACCAAAAGCCTTGTTTCTTTAAATGGTGCGGGATAGAGGACTTGAACCCCCACGTCAATGACACTAGATCCTAAGTCTAGCGCGTCTGCCAATTCCGCCAATCCCGCAAATGGTGATCTATCCGCGACTCGAACGCGGGACACCCTGATTAAAAGTCAGGTGCTCTACCGACTGAGCTAATAGATCATGTGTTGTAACTCGTAGTTCTCGTTTTGTATTTATTCTTCAAATACTCAACTCGACGACTTATCTAATATAACATAATTAATTCTTTAAGTCAACAAAATTTTACATAAATCTAATAACTTCAGCAACTAACTTAATTGCAAAAGTAAATTAGACCCCTTTTTCAAAAACAGTCTAATTTAGTCTTGCAAATCTTGGGGTCTAATTTAACTCTGCATAAAACTAGAGTAGACCTCTAAAAGTCATACCCAAATTTAAGGTAATTTCTATTTCCTCAAATTGCAAAGTTGTCTGAAAAAAAGTCCAATTTATGAAGCAAAAGCCGCACAATTCACATTGTAAGTGAATCGTACGGCTTTAGAATCTTTGTCAATTACTGCCTATATATCTGTTTGATTAAGATCCCAAATACCACTACTCAAGTAGTATGATCCTTCAACTTTGTAATTGAATATTTTACCAAAATCAGCATTTAGTGCAATATCAGCATTAGCTCCTATAATAATTGTAGTAAGATTTGGATTACTACAAATTCCATCAGCTACAATATTTACTTTATCTCCCAGAATAAGAGTTTCCAGTGCATACATATTGTTAATTCCATGGGTTTGACCATTCGCACCAATTTCAACATTATCACCTATTGTAAGTTTAGTTATTGTTGAATTTCCAGAGAATGCATTGCTGGCGATGCCTGTAACTGGAACTCCCCCTAGAATTGAAGGTACTGTTACAAAACTATCAGTGCCACTATAACCTGTAACAGTTGCTTTCCCATTTTCTATTGTGTATATCCACTCATCCATCCCATCTGTAACATATATTGGTTGACTAACAGTGAATCCATTTACACTTATTTCTACTGATTCATCTGATATCTCCAGAACTGTTCCATTAGCTATATCTGTTGTAATCCCATTTGTAGTAAACTCTGTAAATCCAACATCTTTTGTAGTAGAATCAGAATAGCTTAAGGTCAATACTAAACCGGTTAAGTCCAATGCCTGCCCTGTTGTGTAGCTTACATTTTCAGGAGGTGTTTTTATCTTTATGCCTTCTAAAGTTGCCACATTCGTTTGCACTTTACTAACAACATTTGATTTTCCAGCATTTGCTCCGCCAGATACAACCAACCTGAAATCATATTGGCTTGAACTTCTTAAACCAGTTACAGTAGCTAATGTTGATGTAAGCGTTAATCCTTCAGAAGTAGATGCATCGGTCCAGATACCGGTTCCAGTCACTGACTTTTGAATCTTAACATCAGTTGCACCATCTGGAGCTGTCCATGAAAATGTTGCTGTGGAATCTGTTATTCCTGTGTTTTTAAAATCAGATATTGCCATTCCCCCAAATTCCACTACATAACCACTTATTCGAGAGTTGTTTTCCTTGTAGTCATTCCATTTTCCTCCAACAAACATATGAAGATAATCTTCGTCTCCACCCCAGTTGTTAGGCTCACCACCGGAATAATTTGTATAATAGCTATCTATTAGATTTCCTGCTTCCGGACCAGTGACCCAAAGCCACGTGCCTTCACTGTCATTATCAGATCCACCTAACCATCCTTCACCGCTGAGAGTAACTGTAACGAAATTATTTTCTTCAGCCGAAGTAATGGTAGCAAGATATCCCCTTTCTCCTGTAACCGGGTCAATTAATCCCTCAGCTGCGGATTTTGCTGCATGCCAGGTTATTCCTGCACTTGGTATGAATTTATAATGATGTTCTCCATAGGTGCCGCTGGACTCACCAATATTTGAAGCTCTAACCTGTACTGTTGCGGATACTGTAATTGTACTTCCACTTGAAGTCCAGCCATATGGCATATTTACAAGGCCTGTCGATTCATATATCCCTGCTGTTGTACCATTATAGTTGCTGTTTAGAGTCCAGGTAATGGTGGCATCGGCTGTCTGACCTTGTTCACCTATTATAGTAATACTAGGAAATTCTAATTTCAAAATATTAAGAGCTCTTTCTTCATCAGTTCCATTGTTAACATCAATTCTATAGTTATTATCCAATTTAGATTTATATTTTATAGGATTGACTACCACATCAACCTTAAATGATGATAATGGTTTGAAGTTTTCTGATGAAGGAGTAAAAATAACTTCTGCATCGTGATATGTTCCTAAATAGGATACTTTATCCATTGGATTTAAAAAGGTAAATGTACCTTCCACCTGTGATAGTTTAAATTCTACACGTCCGCCGGTAAAACTAGATGAATTTAATGAGTCACCATAGATAATAGGACTAGTTGTTGGTGTTATTTTTAATTCTGCTTCTGCTGGTGTTATTTTAAATTTACCAGGAAAAACTGTAATATTATAATTTGGGTTAGTAAGTGTGCCCCTACTAATAGTATAGAAACCCACATTTTCTCCAGTCGTTCTGCTTAATTGTCCAATAAACAAATCATCATCTTTCACAAGTTCTCCATCTGGAATCCGATAAGTTAATACTGGATCACTTTCACCATAAACTTTAGTTTTGTCATAAGCAATGAGTTTAATACTTTTAGCTCCTACAGTTACATTAATTTTTCTATCAGGGGTTACTGAAGCAAAATTGGATGATGTCGGTACAAAGGTTACAGAAGCTCCATAATCTCCCGCCGGAGGGATGAAACTACTGTCAGTATAACTAAATGTACCTGCTACCGGTGAAGACATAAATGTAAAGTATCCTCCGGTAATACCTGCATCATTTAATTTATTACCATAAGTAATTGCTTTTAAGCTGGTTGGCATTGTAACCATATTAGGTTTTGCTGGTATTATATTTGCACTAAGTGTTGGCTGTATTAAAGTATAATTTCCAGCACGATCTCCGAAAAGAGAGAAGCCCGTTGTAGTTATGCTAATATCATTAGCTGCATCAGGTGAAGCAAAAGTATATGATGGTGAACCAGTAAGAGTTACATTATCATTGTAAACTATACCTTCAAGAGTTTGAATTCCACTAACTGTTGCACTCTTACTTCCATCATATACTTTCTCCGAACCAGTTAGGCCAATTACAGTCAAATCCTTTTTAGATACTGCCAGTGTCCCTTTAACATATTCTAAATTATAATTTAAAGCTGCACCACTTAAGATATTGATATCATGTGTACCTACTGTAGCATTAGCACCTATAGCTGTAGAAAGTTGGACTCCAGTTACCACATCGGAGTTATCTCCATAGTATAGTGTACCTGTGACATTGTATGTCAATTCCGGATCAGATTCCCCGTAAATCTTACTTTTTGAATCGGCTGTTAAGATCAACGGCTGTTTTGCTTTATTTATTACAAAGTTTGCTCCTACATAAGTTATATTATAGTTCTTGCCGTCATTTCCATCATTTATAGTTAATTCACCTATCTCTATAGCATAAGTACCAACATTATTGCCTACTCCGCGGCTAAGTTTACCTGTGATACTGTCGCCCTCAACCAATGCTCCATCAGCGTAAGTATATGTTAGAGTTGGATCAGTTTCCCCATAAACCTTACTCTTAGCATCTGCTGTAATTGTTATTGATTTCGCAGTGATTAACAGATTCTTTCCTATATAGGTAATATCATAGTTGGCGCCTTTATTACCATCATAAATCCTTAACTCACCTTTCTCTATAGCATAAGTACCAACATTATTGCCTACTCCTCTGCTAAGTTTACCTGTGATACTGTCGCCCTCAACTAATGTTCCTTCCGTGATTGAGTATGTTAGAGTTGGATCAGATTCCCCATAAACCTTACTCTTTGAATCTGCTGTAATTGTAATTGGTTTTGCAGTGATTGAGAAGTTAGCTCCTACATAGGTTATTTTGTAGTTGGCTCCTTTATTTCCATCACTGATAGTTAATGTATTTTGTTCAATAACATAAGTACCAGCATTTTTGTCTCCAGAACGGCTTAGTGCTCCTGTGAATGTGTCGGTTCCAACCAGTACAGGTGAATTTGTGTATGTTAGAGCTGGATCAGATTCACCATATACCTTACTCTTAGCATCTGCAGTTATTGTTATTGGCTTTTGTGTTATTTCTGCTGTAGTAGTTGCTTTTGCATTTACTGTATAATTTCCCGCATTAGCTCCATCTAAAGTTATGTCTGTTACATTTACTGTTATGCCTGTAGCTGCATTTTTATTTACAAATGTAAATGTACCTGTTGCAGTTACATCCTCATCATCAACTTTATTAGCCAGATTAATTGTCCCTGTTCCAGTTGTAGTTCCGTCATATGTCTTACTTTGAGCCACAGCCGTTGCTATAAGCTCTCGTGCTGTGATATCTGCACTAAGTGTAGGCTGTGTTAATGTATAGTTTCCTACATCCTTTCCACTAATTGTCATAGAAGGTGTTACTTCTTTTCCAGTGCCAACAATTTTATCACTAAATATTCCTGATGTATTATTTTCTAACGTTACATCATCTGTTCCTATCTTTCCTTTTAATGCTGCTCCTGAAATTTCCGCTGTTGTAGTTCCATCATATACTTTATTCGCAGCTGATGCTCCTGTTACAGTAAGCTCTTTCGCTGTAATGCTTGCTGTAGCAGTGCTTGTTACTGTTCCTGTGTAACTCCTGGTACCTGTTGCTGATACCTTTATATACTTTCCTACTAGGCCTTTATCAATTTTGTATGTGCTTGAAGTAGCTCCAGAAATATTTGTAAAAGTTCCGTCAACTGTATCACTTATCTGCCACTGATAATTTACCTTCGCTCCTGATGGTGTTATTGTAGCTGTTAAAGTATCCCCATAAACAGCATTGCCTGTAACAGTTACATCTTTAACTGATACCAATGAGGATCCTCCTCCACCGTCGCCTGATGCAACTGGTTTAGATTCCGGAATGTTAATAACAAGACTTCCATCCCTTCTAACTGATACAAATGAGTCCTTAACAACATTTAAAGCAGTTTTTTCAACCAGTTCTTGATTTATTATTCCTGTGTTGTCAACATTCTTTGCAATTTCAGCTGCAATTTTCAAGGCATTCTCTTGACTGACAGTACCTTGAACATAAATAATATTTTCAAATCCGTTCTCACCAGGTTTAGCTATGTCTCCATTACTAATTACTAATAAATTGTCATTAAATACAATAGCCGAATAAATAGTAGTTCCTTCAGAGGAAAGTACTCTTACTTTTGTACCATCCTTGTTAATAACTAAACTTATAATTAGAGTATCATTCATGGTTACTGTATTAACACCACCACCATAAACATATACGTTAGATAGTGCTACTAGGTTTTGAAGGGTAACGTCTCCCTCTCCCACAGATTTTTGAATCAGAATGTTTCCAATATAAATCTTATCTTTTAATATATCCCCTGCTTTAGTAACATAAATATCATCTCTAACTATAGTTTCACTTGCTATTATTTTACCTATAATCTTAGCAGCTTCTGCCCTGGTCAATGTTCCCTTAGGGTTAAGTTCTCCATTGCTATAGCCCGACATATAACCTTTATTAATAACAACTGCTAAGGAATTCTTAGCCCAACTTGATATATTACTCGCATCAGGATATTTTTCCAAGGATGATTCCTCTTCATACCCAGCTTTAGGTAAAAGTCTAGACAGCATAGAAGCAGCTTCCTGCCTTGTAATTTTTGCCTCTGGTGCAAATGTAGACGAGTTGATTCCATTTACATATTTTGCATAACTAGCTTTTTGAATATCTTTATAATACCAATCTGTTTTGTTAACATCTTTAAAAATCAATTTAACTGTATATGTATCTCTAAGTTGTAATGCTCCATTAACCATAGTCACAAATTCAGCTCTTGTAACAGGTTTGTTAGGTTTAAATGTTCCATCTTCATATCCTTTAATAAAACCAGCAGTTACTGCATCTGTAATACTTTCTTCAGCCCAATGCCCCGTGATATCCTTGAACAATGGTTGCATTTGAGTTAAAGTTGTTGTTTCCTGAGTATTAATCCCATAGACCATTCCCATAGGTAAAAATATGGATACAATTAATGTACTCAATACCATCATAATAGTTAGTAGTATGGATTTTTTATTCTTCATATCCTTGCATCAACCTCCTTGATTTAACAGCATCAACAATTTGCTGTATTTCTCTCCTATTTTGTAATCCTCTTTGGCCAGTAGCAGATGCCAACATCAAGTGCCCGGGGATTATTTAAATGAAAATCGGCGTACTGGCAATACCAGCATTGTCGAAGTTCATCCAAAGTGTTAGCTCTTGGCTCAAAGGCAGGACAAGACTGCTTTGGCCACACATTTCCTTCTGCATTGGGGGCAGACATGGGTACATCTTCCCGCCTGCGATTTCTCATTTTATCACGCTCCTTAGCACATCTATGTCATTTTTCTACAAATTTTCACTTTGAATATATCACCTTAAAAAGAAAAATGAGCCCTTACACTTAAAAGGCTCATTTTTACACTTAAAAATCTTTTATTATCTTAAATTTACTCTTAACTATTAAAATCCTAATATATCTAAACCAGAAGGCGAACTCTGAAAACACCATTTTCAATCTTATATTGCAGTTCTCCGTCATACTTCTTTGTAAAAGCAATTACACTTTTACTGCCTATTCCGTGACCTTCCTCATGTGCAACAGGATAGCCATTTTCATCAAGAACTGTATCCTCAGTACATGGGTTTTCCAGTTCTAACAACAACCTGCCAACACTCTGGCAGGTAAAATGTAGATAGAGTTTTGCACCATCAGTTAGCTTTAAGCAGGCTTGGATTGCGTTTTCCATCAAATTTGACACTACCATGGAAAACTCAAGAGCGTCTACATTTAAATTATCTGGAATATCAAGCGTAAATTCTGCAGATATACTATGCTGTTGCAAAAGGCTAGCATAGTGAGAGATTGCTGCATTTACTATATGATTTTCACAATATACCTTTCCGACTTTATATATTGTTTGATTGCATTTTTGCAATAAGGCATACGCCTGCCCACTTTTGTCCTGATCAATGAGTTCTAGAAGAACATTGTTGAAGTGGCGACGATCATGGGCAGCCCGATTGTTTTGTGCCGATACCTCCTCCATATGCTTTAAACGTTGAGACATACTAACTGCTGCTAATTGAAGATATTCTCGCTCCGCTTGTATCTTTTGGTTTTCCTCCCTGACCTGAAATTCCCTTTGAAGATTTTCAAGAGAGAAAAAAATAGAGCCATAAGCCGCAAGTTCAATTAAAATAATCAAAAGCATTGGCACAGCCTGCTCCATCAAGGTAGTAACAATGTCTTTTGAAAACATAAAATAATAGGTAAATGCAATGAAAATTGCCAGCCCAACTGCTAAATAAGCCTCCCAATGCTCTACTGCTTGCCGATATAGATGTCGTATGTAACGCCATAAAATTATCAGAAAAGCACCATACAAGATTATTCTGAGAATAGAGTTAGCATAGGCAGGATATGGTAGTTTTCTTGAACCAATAAAACTAAGAATAAGTACGGTGTAGTTAATATTAAAAATCGTTATATAAGAGAATAGCCACTGCATGAATGTATCTTTAAACATTGGGCGAACCACAAAACACAGCATAGAAAACATAACTATTTCTATTTTTGCTAGCATAGTTAGATTCCCGTTGAGATAGCAGTAAATCGACGTTCCCAAATCAGCCACAAGAATGCAAAGCATAGTAAACAGTGTAATCTTTTTTGAATATTTTGGCTGTAAGAGGGTTATCATTAGTAGAACATTACCTATTGTGGATACTACGCCCCGGAAAAAATTCGGAAAATGTTCAATCATCGCTGTCCCTCCTTAGCCGTAATGTAGTCCATATACTGATCTCTAACCACAGAGTATTGCTTTGTTGCAATGGGTACGATATTGCCACCCCGCATTGTGAAACTCTCCTTAGAAAAACGTTCAACTCTACGCATGTTGATTACAAACGATGTATGGCATTTTATAAAATGCTTGTCCTTTAAGATTGGAGTACAATATTCTAAAAAATTATCTCTAATAGTGCTACTGATAATTTCATCACCTCTTAGTAAGTTGAAGATGACTCTATGACTCTGGTATTCACAGTAGACGATATCTGACAGTTTAATTACCCGCAGGCTGTTAGAAGTCTTTACAGTAAATGTCTGATCCTCTACTAATTTTGATTTTGATACTGCTAATGTTAAGGTTTCAAAGAACTGCTGCTTTTCTATTGGTTTAATGAGATAGTTAATAGGGTTCGCTGAATATGCCTGCAATGCAAACTGCGGTTCTGTAGTGGTAAAGATTATCTGTGCTTCACGGTCAAGGCGGCGGATTTCTTTTCCTAATTCCAATCCGTTAATCATAGGCATGACGATATCCAGTATGTAAAGATTAAAGTTCTCTGTTTGAATAGCTAAAAGCAATACATCTGGATGTGAGAATTCTGATATTTCAGCATCAAGACTATTAGCCGTAATAAATTGATTTGTCATTAATACAAGATTTTGGAGCTCATTTTTCATATCATCACATATAGCAATACGGAGCATCGAAATCACCTGGAATCCTTTCCTGTAAATTTAACACTATCTCTGGTATAACTCTTTTTCAACTCATAAAGATGAAAGTCATATAATAACTTAAGTTTTCATTATATTTCCTCAATAGATTAATACCATTATTCTAAAACATTTGATCTAAAATAACAATTAAAACCTATAAATATATAAAAACTATATCAAAAAAATAAAAACCTTGTGATTATGAAATCACAAGGTTTTCTAATGGGGTGGGTAATGGGACTCGAACCCACGACCTCCAGAGCCACAATCTGGCGCCCTAACCAACTAGGCCATACCCACCATAGGTAATATTTAGAATGCCTAAAGCATTCCTGGAGCGGGTGAAGGGAATCGAACCCTCGTAGCTGGCTTGGGAAGCCAGTGCT
>CAZHLF010000032.1:11989-15277 GCA_964532845.1 uncultured Tissierella sp. | reverse complement strand
AATATATTTAATGGAATTATCTGTAGAACTACTAATTAGTTCCATTGTCTTTTTAGTAGCTACTAGATTAAAGTAGTTAGTAACGCTAATTACTATATATTTTGGTTTTATGCTTTGTACTGCTTTCAATACTGTTTTTTCAGGTGTGTTGGAACCAATAAAGGTAGTATTGAAACCTGCAATAGTGAAGAAGTCTGCTACCATTCTAGCTCCAAGTTCATGGTCTTCAAATCTAGGACACATTACTATTACATTGATATTATTGTTCTTATTAGTTTTTCGCTCTTTTAGAACGTAAGGATAGCTTAATTCAACGATACTTCTAATAATACCGCTTCGAACATGTTCATTCCATATTAATTCATCTTCTTTATCTACAAATTCAAAGATAATATTATTTAAAGCTGGTGTCAGGACTTTTTCATAGAGTTCTGTAACTGTTAATTCTTCTTTTTCTAGATAATTTAAGCAAAGTTTAGTTGCATTTTCTTTATCTTGTTCTTTTAAAAAACTAACTAGTTTATCAACTTTTTCTTTCATAATGTCACTCCATTTCATTTTCCATTTATCTAAGCATAGGACATTTATACCAAATAAAGGAAAGTTCAAACATTTCAATATAGTTAAATTTTGTAGAGCTCTTGCTATTGAAATTATAAAAAATAAAATATATATTAGACATTATACAATAAACCTATAATTGACTTGGAGATGAATAAATGAAAGATAGAGTAGGAGTTATGGCAGGAACGCCTATAGACACACAAATGGGTGTAGATTTATTAAGAACAAATGGGATAGAGGCAGTGGGATATCCATTATCAGAGAATCCTAAGGAGCAAAGTAGACTTCAATTATTATCAAAGGATAAATTGCACTATATGGTTATAGAAAAAATACTCCATGCTAAATCAATTGGAATAGAGAAGTTTTTTATATATTGTAATTCCTTAAGTGCAGCAGTAGATATGCATAAGGTTTCGAAAGAAACAAAAACCTTTATAGTTACACCTTTTATGTCTTATAAAGAAATAGCAAAAGAGTATTCAAATCTATTAATATTAGGTGCCAATGCCCAATCATGTTCCAAGATTGAGGAAGTTTTGGAAGAGTCTAACAAGGATATAACTATGTGGAGCATATCAGCCCTTCCTTTAGTTGAATACATAGAAAAGAGGAATCTACCCATTGATATATATGAAAAAATAGGTTTGGGAAAAATCCTCCAATGGGGAGAATTGAACAATTTTGATGGAATTGTATTAGGGTGCACCCATTTTCCATATTTAAAAGAGGTTTTAATGGAAAATACGAATATACCTATAATTGACCCAGCTGATAAAATGGTAGATAGACTTACTTCCATATTAGTTTAAAACTATCAGGGCAAAGCTGAACACAAAGACCACAACCTGTGCACTTCTCATGCAATACTTTAGGCCTATTGTTATCAAAAATAATTGCATCATAGATACAACTTTCAAGGATTTTTGAGTAATCATAATCCTCTTTAAAATTATAAAAAAGACTAACAAGGTTTTCAACAGGAATATCCTCATATGGAATAAGTGAGTTCAAAGCTATACCTTTTAAGATATCTATGCTTTTATGGGAGTGATCAACAAGCCAGTTTTCTAAATGGGACAAAATATCACTAATCAATCCGTATCCATTGAGGTTAATAGCTGAAGCTAGTTGTATAGTACTTGCTCCAAGCATAATATACTCAAGAACATTTTTGTAGTTGTTAATTCCTCCGATACCAGATATTTCACAAGAGGTAAGCTGTGATAAGGTAGCAGTTGCAGCAAGAGATACTGGTCTAATATGTTCACCAGAGTATCCACCATAAGTAGACATTATGGATTTTCCTTTCTCAATATCTACACCCTGTAAACCCTTTAAGCTATCAATTGCACTTATTCCAGCTGCGCCAGCTAGTTCTATAGATTTAACAATTGTTTTTGATAGGCTTGAATTATATGAAAGTTTTACCATAACAGGGATGTCTACTGTATCTACAACAGATTTAACAAACTCACCAACATTGTCAGGGTGAATGGACAATTTTTCGTTCTTTGTACCTATGGGAGCTGATATACTCATCTCAATTGCATCAGCACCCATTCTTTCGACTTTAGAGGCTATGTATGACATTTCAGAAGGTGATGAACCCCAAATGCTGCATATTAAAAAACTATCCTTCTTGTTGATTTGCTCAAATTCAGTTTCCCATTGTTCTAGAGAAAATGTAGAATAAAGCATGGTGTTAAAAAGACTGTTGTGATCCTTAAATAATCTAGGCCTAATATTAACTCCAGCTTCAAGAGTTATAGTTTCTGTTACTACAGCACCTGCACCTGCATCAATTGACTTTTGAATAGACTTTGCATCTCTTGACCAAGGTCCTGATGCAACCATTATTGGATTCTTAAGATTTAATCCTAAGAAATTAGAAGATAATAACATTTTTATACCTCCGTTTAATCAAAGAGTTCATAGATTTGCTTCTTATTGCCACAGGATTTCCTTATTTTAATAGTTGATTGAAGTACTATTTCCTGTGTAGTATTTGAATTAAATTCCTTATCCTCTATTATGTCAAATAGCATTCTAGCGGCTACCATTCCTAGCTTCTTAGTAGGTTGTTCAACACTAGTTAGCTCTGGGGTTACTAAAGTACACATAGGAGAGTCCGTAAACCCTGCTAAGGCAAGGTCATTAGGGATATGTATATTCTCTTCTCTAGCTGCCTTCATTATACCAAAAGAAATTTCATCTTCTGTAGAAAAGATAGCCTTAGGTAATGACTTTGTTTTAATTAGTTTTTTAGCTAATAAATATCCTCCTTCAATACTACTTTCACAAAAATGAACTTTTCCCATCTCTTTTTTTTGATCAAAAATGGATCTTTTGTAACCCTTGATAAAGTATTCACCCTTAGACCTGGATTCTTGGTCAATCGCCAAATCTATAAAATCATGACCCATATCTATAAGGTGTTTTGTCATTTTATATGAGCTATCCTCAAAATTAATATAGCAACTATTTTCATTACTAAAAACCTCGTTTTTTCCAACGAAAACTAATGGAATATTATTTGAGTTTAATTTTTCCAGGTTCTCTCTATCTAAAGATGTTCCTGTGAGAATAATTCCGTCAATTTTCCTTTTAATAATCATATCAAGATAATTGAGTTCGTTTTTAATATTACTGTGGGTATTACACAAAATTATTGTATAGTCCTTCTTCTGAGAAATTTGTTCAACACCTGAAGTTATATGTTGA
>CAZHLF010000032.1:8771-11979 GCA_964532845.1 uncultured Tissierella sp. | reverse complement strand
TAAGTAGTACTCGCATAATGCATCCTCCCTTATATGTTGATACATTGTATTTTCAATACTTGGTATCATGAGGGCAATGGTTCTTGAGCGACCTAAGTTTAGGTTTCTTGCAAACCAATTTGGAGTATAATTATATTCTTTCATAATAGATAAAACGTGTTCTCTTGTTTCAGGCTGAACAATATCTGGATGGTTAAGAACCCGAGAAATTGTTGCTACTGAAACCCCTGCTTTCTTAGCAATTTCCTTGATATTCATAGGATATTCCTCCTATTTGTGATTAAATTTAGTTTATCAATACTCTAGTTTAAATGCAATATCCAAATCCTTCTTCAAAATAGATTAATCAACAAAATACTATCATATTAGTGAAACTTATGTAAATAGTTACATAAAAATATGTATATGATATGTACTTAGTAACTAGCATATACATTAAAAAACAATACGAATAGCCTAGTTAGTATAGACTTATTACCTTCTAGAAGCAGACGGATAAAATCACATTATTTGTATGAAATTTATAAGAAATAATATATACAGTTTTAAATGCATATGATATATTATTAAATGAAATTAGTTACATAAGGGTTTTAATATGAAAGGAGGAATTTCATGACAATGGCAAAAACAAAAGCAGTTGACACGGAGCATTCCCTATCTGCAGTAGATCAAGGTAGTAGGCAAGGTTTTTGGTCCTTAATGGTAGTATTAGTAGGTTTTACGTACTTCTCTCCTAGTATGACAGCAGGTGGTAACTTAGGTATCGGACTTAATATGAGGGACTTTTTTATTGCGATGATTGCTGGTAACGCCTTTTTAGGTGCATATACTGCAATACTTGCACATATAGGTCAAAGTACTGGTCTTACCATGGACTTACTGGCAAGAAGATCCTTTGGCGAAAAAGGGTCATATTTACCTTCTGCAATTATAAGTTTTACACAAATTGGATGGTTTGGTGTAGGAGTAGCTATGTTTGCAATTCCTGTTGCTAATCTAATCAACTTGAATTCTACCTTAATAATAATTATCATGGGCGCTGCAATGACTGTGACAGCATATTTTGGCTTTAAAGCTCTTGCACTTCTTGGATCAATAGCGGTTCCTTTAATTACAGTTCTAGGAGTTTATTCAGTAAATTATGGAGTTAATCAGGTTGAAGGCTTTAAAAATGTATTTTCAGAAATGCCAGCACAACCTATTACAATAGGAGCAGCTCTTGCAGTTGTAATAGGAAGTTTTATCAGTGGTGGAACTAGCACTCCTAACTTTACTCGATTTGGGAAAACTTCAAAGAGTGCAGTATGGTCAACTATTATTGCCTTCTTTATTGGTAACAGCATTATGTTTATATTTGGTGCGGTTGGTGGAGCGACAACAGGAAAGCCAGATATATTCGATATACTTATTGAACAAAACTTGGTACTGGCAGCTATTGCAGTACTTGGATTAAATATTTGGACTACAAATAACAATGCATTATATACTGCCGGTCTAGGACTTGCAAATATTACAAAGATTCAAAGTAAACCCCTTGTTCTAGTTGGAGGAGCTATTGGTACTGCTGCAGCTATGTGGCTCTATAACAACTTTATAGCTTACCTAAGCACGTTAGGAGCAGCAATTCCACCAGTTGGAGCAGTAATAATAATTCACTACTTTATGAACAGAAAACAATATGAAGATAAGGATTTTAAACCTCAAATGCTTAATCTAGGAGCTATTATAGCAGTTGTTGGCGGCGCATTGGTAGGATTATTCTTGAAATGGGGAATAGCACCTTTAAATTCCTTGGTAGTAGCAGCGGTTGTATATTATATTTGGGAAAAATCAAAGAAGAAGTAGTATAGGCTAATTAAATTTAATAAAGGGGGAGCTTTATTGTTAATTAAAAATATTTACTTAGAAAATAGCATAGAAAAGACAGATATATTAATTAAAGATGGAAAGTTTGAAAAGATAGCAGCTAATATTATACCCTTAGAAGGTCAAGAAGTAATAGATTGTGATGGTACTATGGCATTACCACAATTTATTGAATCTCATGTTCACCTAGACTCAGCTTTAACTGCAGGGGACCCTAGATGGAACCTATCTGGGACATTATTCGAAGGTATAGCGTGCTGGTCCGAAAGAAAGGTAAAACTTACTAAGAATGATGTTAAGGACAGGGCAAGGGAAGCTATAAAGAAACAAGCTGCTAATGGAATTGGTCATGTTCGTACCCATGTTGATGTAACTGATCCTTCTCTTATTGCTATGGAAGGACTTTTAGAACTAAAAGATGAATTAAAGGATGAAATTAACATTCAAATAGTAGCATTTCCACAGGAAGGAATATTAAGTTATCCAAATGGTATGGAGCTAATGGAAAATGCTATAAGGATGGGAGCAGACTGCGTTGGGGCAATTCCGCATTTTGAATTTACCCGTGAATATGGGGTTGAAAGCTTGAACTTTGCTATGAAGTTAGCTGAAAAGTATGGAAAACTTGTAGATGTTCACTGTGATGAAATAGATGATGAGCAATCAAGATTTGTAGAAACATTAGCATGTAGGGCTTATGAATCTGGCCTAAAGGATATGGTTACAGCAAGTCATACTACCGCAATGCATTCATATAATGGAGCATATACATCAAAGCTCTTTAGGTTACTAAGAATGAGTAAAATGAACTTTGTGAGCAATCCTTTGGTAAATACACATCTACAAGGACGCTTTGATACTTATCCAAAACGTAGGGGAATAACAAGAGTTAAAGAGTTGTTGGCTGATGGTATAAATGTTTCCTTTGGACATGATGATATATTTGACCCTTGGTATCCTTTAGGAGATGGAAATATGAGAGATGTTGTCCATATGGGTCTTCATGTATGCCAAATGATGGGATATGAAGAGATACTCAACTCCTATAAATTAATAACACACAATGCAGCAAAAACCCTTCATTTGGGTGATAGCTATGAAATTAAGGAAGGTAATCCAGCAAGCTTCATAGTTTTAAACTCAAATAACTTCTACAATGCACTAAATGAAAAGAAAGAAGTACTATATAACTTCACTAAGGGTAAATTAATATCAAAAACTTCTCCTGCAAAAAAGGAAGTATTGTTCTAATTAAAACTAATATATAAATCCCGCCATTCTTGGTGGGATTTTTGCATATGATGAAATATATATAGATAAAATTTGGGTATATATTAAT
>CAZHLF010000032.1:0-8761 GCA_964532845.1 uncultured Tissierella sp. | reverse complement strand
ATGGAAAGAATTCTTTGTAAGGAGGTTAATATGAAAATCTTATTATGGCCTTTCACTCTTATTGGGAACATAGTTGAACTGATATTAAAAGCTACTGGGAAATTAATTGCAATTGTTATTGGATTGGTTTTTATGATGTTGGGAATTCTTCTTTCTTTAACAATCATTGGAGCAATTATAGGAATACCTTTGACAATAATGGGATTTATGCTCATAATTAAAGGTATATTTTAATAAAAAAGGAGAAAGATATGAATTTAAGTTTAGAAGAGCGAACATGTCCATTATGTGGTAATGATAATAACTGCCAGCATGGCCAAAGTGATTGTTGGTGTAATAATGTTGTAGTTCCAAAGCATATTATGGATATGATTCCTGATGATAAAAAAGGTAAGGCTTGTGTTTGCAAGTCATGTGTCGAAAAGTATAGGGAATAAACCTAAATAAACCAGGAGGTAAAAATGGATATCAGAGAGGAAGCATTAAAGCTACATAGAGATAATAAAGGTAAAATTGAGGTTGTTAGCAAGGTTAAAGTGGAAAGTGCAAGAGATTTAAGTTTAGCATATACCCCAGGTGTAGCTGAACCTTGTAAAGAAATTCATGCAAATCCTGATTTGATATATGAATATACCAATAAGGGAAATATGGTTGCTGTAGTGACTGATGGCTCAGCTGTATTGGGATTGGGAAACATAGGTACAAGAGCAGGAATGCCTGTTATGGAAGGAAAAGCAGTATTGTTTAAGGTTTTTGGAAATGTAGATGCATTTCCTATTTGTATAGAGAGTCAAGACTCAGATGTAATTGTTGAAACAGTAAAGCAAATAGCTCCCTCCTTTGGGGGAATAAATCTTGAAGATATTTCAGCTCCACGATGTTTTGAAATTGAAGAAAGACTTAAGAAAGAGCTTGATATACCGGTATTCCATGATGATCAGCATGGAACAGCTGTAGTTGTATTGGCAGGAATATTAAATGGTCTTAAGGTTGTAAATAAAAAAATCGAAGATGTAACAGCTGTAATTAGTGGTGCTGGTGCAGCAGGTATTGCAATATCAAAATTACTAATGAATGCTGGGATAAAAGATGTAATTATATGTAACAGCAAAGGCATATTAGATAAAAATGATGAAAAACTTGACCCAATTAGAAAAGAAATGGCTTTAATAACAAATAAGACTGATAAAAAAGGAAATTTAGCTGTAGCGATGGTTGGCGCTGATATTTTCATAGGGGTTTCTGCTCCAAACATTGTAACAAAAGAAATGGTTGAAAGCATGAATGATAATTCTATTGCTTTTGCGATGGCTAATCCTATACCTGAGGTATTGCCTGAAATAGCTTTAGCTGGGGGAATAAAAGTAATGGGAACTGGAAGATCAGATTTCCCTAACCAGGTAAATAATGTTTTGGCTTTCCCTGGAATATTTAGAGGGGCTTTTGACGTAAGAGCATCAGAGATTAATGAAGAAATGAAAATAGCAGCAGCATATGCAATTGCAGGATTAGTTTCTGCTGATGAATTAAATGAAGAATATATAATACCAAAAGCATTTGATCAAAGAGTAGCTAAAACAGTGGCTAAAGCTGTTTCCCAAGCAGCTATTAAGACTGGAGTAAATAGAATCTAAATGAGGTTAGGTCAAGTAAGATATGTTGAACATATTTTATTTGGCCTTTTTTAAATATGAATTTTGGATAATTAATTGGAAATACTAAAATACAAGTTGAGTAATGCTAAATATATTCCAAATAATTTAAAGAAATGGGATAACAAAATTGATTATACTAAAACCTACAATTGCCTTTTTTCTACTTTTACTCTTGGCTAGATTATTGGGAAAAAAACAAATGAGTCAAATGACATTTTTTAATTATGTTACAGGAATTACTATAGGTTCATTAGCAGCAAATATAATAACCTTCAATGATGAGAGCATATGGGAGGAGGTTGTTGGACTTATTTGGTGGTGTATCCTAACATCTATACTTTCTATTATCACATTAAAATTTACTAAAATGAGAGTAATAATTGATGGGCAGCCAACAGTTCTCATAAAAAATGGAAAAATACAAGAATCTGCTTTAAAGAGTACAAAGATTAGTGTTGAGGATCTAAATATGATGCTAAGGGAACAGAATATATTTTCTATTACAGAAGTAGACTATGCCATTTTGGAGCCTAATGGAAAACTAAGTGTACTAAAATATCAGGATCAACTTAATGTAATTAGAAAGGATTTAGATATCCCTGTAACTATACCAAAATATTTTCCAGAAGAAATTATTATAGATGGTAGGATTGTATTCAATAATCTTACATGCTATGGATTAAATATAGATTGGCTTAATAAGCAATTAAGAAATCAAAAGATAAAAAAAGTTGAAGAGGTTTTATATGCAGAATTACAATCAGATGGGTCTTTGTATACTATAATGAAAGAGAAAAAGTAGGATAACTTAAACTAAAGAAATACGACTCTTAATTTGATATTGTCTTGTTTTTAGAGTAAAAGTATTTATTTTACAAAACACTTTAATAATGCTACTATTACAATATACAAGTTAAAGGAGGTCCTATTGATGCTTACATTAGAGATGATTCGAGAAGCTCAAAAACGTATTAGCCCATATATCTATAAGACTCCACTTTTGCGTTTAAACAACCTGGATACTTACTTAGGATGTCAGGCATATGCAAAGATGGAGTCCTTTCAAAAGACAAATTCATTTAAGGTACGTGGTGCCCTTAATGCTGCTCTATCTTTACCAGAAGAGGCTTTGAAAAAAGGTTTGATTACAGCCTCATCAGGAAATCATGGAAAGGCTTTAGCCTATGCTGCTACACAACTAGGAACCAAGGCATATGTTGTAGTTCCAGAAACTGCACCAAAGATTAAAGTTGAAGGAATTAAATCTTTTGGAGCTGAAATTGTGTTAAGTATACCTGCTGAAAGATTTAATGTAGCCAATCGTTTAAGTGAAGAAAAGGATTTAAGCTTTGTTTCTCCCTTTGATGATTATTATGTTATGGCAGGACAAGGTACTGCTGGACTTGAGATAATAGAACAAGAACCTGAGGTTGATATAATAGTTGTTCCAGTAGGTGGCGGGGGACTAATTGGCGGATTGTCTACTGCCGTAAAAGGAATGAATCCTAATATTAAAATTATAGGTGTTGAACCAACTGTAGTATCTAGATATACAACAAGTTTTAAATCTGGTGGTCCTGTTACCCTACCTCCAGAGTCCCATTCTGTAGCTGATGGACTTCAGACATTAAGACCAGGGGACAGAAATTATCCTGTCGTACAAAAGAATGTGGATGAAATAGTTACTGTAGACGAAGAATACATTCTTAAAGCAGCTAAGTTATTTTTAACAGAAGGAAAACTTCTAGCTGAGATTTCATCATGTATTACTATAGGAGCAGTATTACAAGGAGTTATTAAATTTAACCCTGAAGATAAAGTAGTATTTTTTATATCAGGTGGAAATATTGGAATGGATCAATTTAGTAAATTTGAGGAGTTGAATATATGAGACCAGTTACTAATTCTTCAGCAAAAGGACATTACTCTCCAGCAATGATTAGTGGAAATACAGTTTATGTTTCAGGACAAACCTCAGCTGACCCAGCAACTGGACTACCTGCTATAGGTGGAATTGAGGCAGAAACTCTAATGGCACTTAAAAAAATGGAGGCTGTCTTAAAGGATGCAGGGTGTACTAAAGAACAAGTTGTCATGTGTAGGGTATATATCATAACAGCAGACGATTGGGCAGCGGTAAATAAAGTATATAGTGATTTCTTTGGAAACCATAAACCAGCAAGAGCAACAGTTCCAATAAGAGAATTAAATAATGGCTGTAGAGTAGAAATTGAAGCTATAGCAGAACTAAAACCTGAATAGATTAAATAAAAAGACTGTACCTAGTATTAAATAAATACTAGGTACAGTCTTTTTTCTCATAACATTAAAATTTACAACCTACTTACATTATCAACCCATTCTTTAGCCTCGATTACAGCATCTTCTGTAGGAATTGATACTTTAGATTCAGGCAATTTATGATCAATTTTGTAAAATGCATCTGTTTCTCTGTCATCAATTTTATCTTCCATAAGTTCTCTGTTAGTTAATGTTCCTATAGTAATACTAGGATTACTTGGCATGGGACTGTTATTACCATTAGTAGTTCTCATTCTTTTATTCATAGTGTGGGCCTCCTATATATTAAAAAATTCATTTTGAGCTAAATTTAGTTTAAGTCAGTTGATTCAAAATTATTCTCTCTCTTTATTCCACATATTTCATTTAAAGTAAACTAGCTCTTGCTCTCTTTTAAAAAAACAAAAATAAATGATGTTTCAAAATATCAATCATTTTGAAACATCAAAAATTTAAATCCTAGAATCCAATAGGAATATAATTACTAAAAACATTATTACAGTCTCTAACATATCCCCTTCAAACTTCTTAGTACTAGCTGCCTTATCTTCAAACTTACTAGAATCCTCAAATAATACCTTAAGATTTAGCATACCAGAACCTTGTGCTTCCTTGGTGTCTTTAAGTTGAGTACAAGAGTTGGTAAGCAAAGTTTTATATTCATCTGGACTTAAGTCGCCATAACGATTAAAAAGAAGTGCCAAGGAACCGCTAATTAATGGAGTTGCCATAGATGTTCCACTTAGGGATGTATAGCTATCAAGTTTTGAATTGGAAAGAGATTTAATATTTACACCTGGTGCTACCAAATCAGGCTTTTGAATTCCTTCAGTAGTAGGTCCACGACTTGAAAAAAAAGCAATTGTATCATCATTTATATCCATAGTTCTCTTATCATCAACTGCACCTACTGTAATTACCTCTTGGCTTACTCCAGGTGAAAGAATTGTTCTAGCTCCTGGGCCGCTGTTTCCCGCTGCTGTAACAACAACTAGACCTTCAGCTACACATTTTTCTACTGCTCTTACGAGTGGATCCTTCTCTGGACTAATATTTGGAGGTGTTCCTAAAGATAAATTTACAATTCTAATATTATATTTATCTCTGTTTTCCAAGCAATAAGATAAAGCCGCAATGATATCTGATGAGGAACCTCCTCCATTTTCATCAAGGGCCTTTATTCCTATAATCTTAGCCTTTGGAGCAACCCCTTTATATTGGCCACGTGAAGAATACCCATTTCCAGCAATTATTCCTGCAACATGAGTACCGTGACCATTGTCATCATAAGGTTTTTCTTTATTATTTACATAATCTTTAAATGCTACTATTCTATTTTCAGGTCTAACTAAATCATCATGAGGTGCCACACCTGTATCAATAACAGCTACTCCAATACCATTACCTTCATATCCCTTATCATGTGGAAAGTATGCATTCATAGATCCAAGGGCCACATCAAGTAAGGAATAGACATGGGAATCAAAGCTAATATAATCTACTTCGGGGTTGGTGGAAAGTCTGTATATTACATCTGTTGATAAATTTCCTGCCACTCCACTGATTAATGGTAGATTAGCTTTTATTGCTGTGGATAAATTGTTTACATTATTTATCAATTTTTGACTATTATCCTTAAATTGAATGATTACGGGAACTTCCTCAATGGATTGAGTCATTATCTTTGCGCTTAAAATAGGACAAAGTTTATTACTACTCATCTTTCTCACAATACCACCTTCCTTATCCTATTCTATGCCTAGTTTTTTAAAAATGTGTCATTTGGACAAGAAAAAAGCCCGATTACTCGGGCTTGAATTTGTGACATCTACTTTTTGTTTCTTACTGCCTTTACTATTTCTCCAACTACTAGTGGAATGAAAGCAAAGGATAATACAATTTCCCAATCCAATACTCCCAGTGGGAACGTATAGAAAATACCTTGTAGGAATGGTACATAAAGTACTACCAACAATAGTATAAATGCAAATGCTGTTGCAAGAACCATTGATTTATTAGAGAAGATACCAATCTTTAACAATGTATGCTTTTGTGATCTACTTGAGTAAGCTCTTAGTAATTCAGCTGTAATCAATGTAGCAAATGTAATTGTTCTAGCATGCATTAGGCTGTCAGGATATCTGTTCATACCCCAATAGTATGCTAATAATGAACCAGCAGCAACTGCTATACTTTGGAATACGATATTTATCATCATTCCTCTGTCAATAATTGGTTCAGAAGGATCTCTTGGTTTTTGGTCCATTATATCAGGCTCGCCTTTTTCTACTCCCAGTGCTAATGCAGGGAAGCTGTCTGTAACAAGGTTTAGCCACAATAATTGAATTGGAAGAAGTGGTACTTCCCAATTTAAGAGAATACTTACAAATACTAAGATTACTTCTCCTATATTACATGATAATAGGAAGAAAACGAACTTCTTAATGTTGGAGAATATTATTCTACCCTCTTCAACTGCTGATACTATACTTGCAAAGTTGTCATCTGTAAGAATCATTTCTGCTGTGTTTTTAGCAACGTCTGTACCTGTAATACCCATGGAAACTCCGATATCTGCCTTCTTAAGTGCTAGTGCATCATTTACTCCATCACCTGTCATGGCTGTTATATCTCCATTTTCCTTTAATGCAGTTACAATTCTAACCTTATGTTCAGGTGATACACGAGCATAAACCTTAGTTTTCTTAACTACTTCACGAAGTTCTTCATCGCTTATTTTATTAAGCTCTGCACCCATCATAGCCTGGTCTTCAGTTTCAGCCATTCCCAACTCCTTAGCTATGGCAAAGGCTGTTTCCTTGTAGTCACCTGTAATCATTACAGTATTGATTCCAGCTTGCTTACAAAGCTTAATAGCATCCTTAACCTCAGGTCTTGGTGGGTCTATCATACCAGTAAGTCCAATGAAGATCATATCCTTTTCATTTACCTCTGAAGTTATATCATCCGGTACTTTATCATAATCCTTATAAGCATAGGCTAAAACTCTAAGGGCATCCTTAGCAAATTTGCTATTTGCAGCCAATGCTTTTTTCTTCATATCATCTGTGAAAAGTTGAACTTTTTTATTTATCATTATATGAGTACATCTACCGATAATTATATCTGGAGCACCCTTTGTAAATGAAATTATTCTATTTGGTATAAAGTTTGAGTGGAATGTTGACATCATCTTTCTGTCTGAGTCAAAAGGCAATTCTTCTACTCTAGGGAATTTTTTATTTATTTCACTAGATGTAATATTAGCTTTCCCAGCTAAAGAAACCAAAGCACCTTCAGTAGGGTCTCCTAATACTCTATATCCTTCAGAAGTCTCTTCAATCTTTGCGTCATTAGCTAAGATTGCTGCAGATAAAAGAGTTTCTAAGTTTCCAATACTATCTACTGTAACCTTATTTCCATCTTGAACAAAATCTCCAGTAGGGTCATATCCACCACCAGTAACATCCAAGTAAGTATCATCTGTATAAACTTTTGTAACTGTCATTTCATTTTGAGTTAATGTACCTGTTTTATCTGAACAGATAACTGATGTAGAACCAAGGGTTTCAACTGCCAATAATTTCTTTACAATGGCATGTCTTTCAACCATTTTATTCATACCTATAGAAAGAACTATAGTTACTATGGCTGCAAGTCCCTCAGGAATAGCCGCTACGGCTAAACTTATGGCTGTCATAAACATTTCCAGAGTATCTCTTCCCTGGAACATACCTATAACGAATACCAATATAACAACTGCAATGGTTATTGTTCCAAGTAGCTTTCCAAGCTGGTTTAGTTTCTTTTGTAATGGAGTCAATTCATCATCATATGTCTGAATTAATGTAGCTATTTTACCTATTTCAGTATCATGACCTGTGCCCACAACAACTGCTTTACCTCTACCATAATTAACTATGGTAGACATATAGGCCATATTTGATCTATCACCTAAGGGTGCATCCTCTGTAAGTACTGCTTTGTAGTTCTTTTCTACTGGAACTGATTCACCAGTAAGTGAAGCTTCCTCAATCTTTAAGTTTGCACTTTCTACTAGTCTTACATCCGCTGGTATTATATCTCCTGTTTCTATGATAACTATATCTCCAGGAACCAAAGTGCTTGATGGGACTGTTTCTTGACGATTATTTCTAATTACCTTTGCATTAGGTGAGGCCATTTTCTTTAAAGCATCAAGGGATTTTTCTGCCTTTCCTTCCTGATAAATTCCAAGAAAAGCATTTACAATAACTATTGCTAAAATTACTACTGCATCCTTTACTTCTCCTACAAAAATTGAGATAAGTGCTGCCGCGATTAGGATTAGAACTAATACGTCTGAAAACTGTCCTATTATCTTAGATAATAGACTTTTCTTTTCCTCTTCCTTTAACTCATTATGACCGTACTTTTTAAGTCTATTTTCGACTTCGTCGGGGCTTAAACCTTGCTCAACATTAGTACCTAGTTCAGAAATGAGTTCATCCTCTTTTTTCTGATACCACTCCATAAGATCCCTTCTTTCTTAAATATAGTTTTATTATACCTCACATACAAAAGATTAACCATGATTTGGAACAAAAAAAGACCTTTGCTCATGCTAGGCATAAACAAAAGTCTTGCTTCCTTTTAAGGTTGTTAGCCGGGATTATCCGTATTGACGACTAACATTTGATAGCTACTCCCTTTTGATAAGCTAATTATAACCAATCAATGAGAATACTGTCAATAGTCTTTAGTAAATCATTCACGGAAATCGCATGAAGAATTACTTTCCAAAGACATATTGAACTTACTTTTTA
>CAZHLF010000031.1:12317-15735 GCA_964532845.1 uncultured Tissierella sp. | reverse complement strand
AGATATTATAGAAGAAAGCAATATAGGAACCTTCTTCAATTATCAAAGCAATAATGTTAAAAAGTTTATAGAAAAACTAAAACTAGATTTAGTAGCATTTGGATTTGTTGAAAAAGAAAAAGCTGATGAAGAAGGGAGATTTGATCTTCCAATATTTATAGATTATGATGCCCTGGTAGAAAAAGGCTTGAGTAATTATGAAGAATTTCTACCTAATTGGAAATCCATCGCTTACCTAAAGATGCTAGGGAAAATTCATGAATATTTTTCAAAATATTACCAGCTAGAAAAGGAAAATGGATTGGTAAATGATGATTTAATGGTTGCATTAATTTCTTTATTAGGTTATAAAGAAGAACAAATGCCAAAAGGTTTGAAGAAATCTATTGAAGTTGGTAGAGCAACGGCTGGAAAATGCACTATTATAGATACTGTTGTGACTCCTGTAAGCTTGCCACAAGATTTAGCTTTGGCACTACAATCAAAGGATGTATTTTCAACTGTTCCCAAAATATATTTAAGTAGTATCTAGGAGCTGGTATTTTTGAAAGAGATTAAATGCAAATTGTTTGGTCAACAAATAGTAGAGGAAGGTGATAATCTAATTCATCTTCCTCCAGGCAAGATAAGTGGATTGTTCTTCTATATTTTAATAAATAGGAGGGTCTCACGAGACACAGCTGCTACTTTGTTTTGGCCGGAATCAGATGAAAAAAGGGCAAAGACCAGTTTGAGAAATGCAATTCATAAGATTAGGAATTACTTCCAATTAGATATAATTTTATCTCCTAATAAGTTTGACCTAGTGTTAAATGAAGATTTGGTTATTAAAGTGGATGCCCTTCTTTTAGAAGAGAATCCTATGGACAACTATAAGTTTTATGAAGGTGAGTTTTTAAAGGGTTTATATATAGATGAGCTAGTAGAGTTTGATTATTGGGTAAATGAAATGCGGGAGCATTATTTTCTCTTATATAAAAATGCTATGGAGAAAAAACTGGAGAAGGATTATGAGGAAGAAAAACTCCAAAATTATGAAAAAGATATTAATTTATTAATTTCCTATGACATGTTTAATGAAAAGGCATATTATTACAAATTGCTTTATTTCAAGAAAATTGAGAGATTTGATATGGTAATTAATGAATATCACTATTATCAAAATCTATTAAATAGGGAATTGGGAATTTCCCCTTCAGAATCCTTGAACAAAATTTATCAGGAAGCTATGGACATAGTAAGGGATAATAAAGAAAAAACTGTGAAGAAACAAGCTACTTTCTTTAAAAGGGAATATGAACTAAGATTAATGGAGAACAACTTTAATAAGTTCTTAGATGACAAATCATATAAATCCATGCTGATTTCTGGTGAGTCAGGTATAGGTAAAACTATTTTGAAAGAAAGCTTCCTTGAGGACAATTTAAAGGATTTAAAATTAATCAATATTCAATGTAACTACTTAGAATCCAATATATCATATTTTCCTTGGATAAAAATCATCAATATTATAGATGAATACTTTAGAGAGAATGATATTAAAAGTCCAGAATTATGGGATGAAGTCCTACAAGGTCTTTTATTGAACTCAGCCAATAAGTATCAATCATCCACACATATTCTTGAAAACACTTCTAACTTTAATATGAGCATTATATTCAATGCCCTACTAAATGCATTGAAAATCTATAGCCAAGGCAAGCAGTTGATTATCGCCATAGATGATATTCATCTAGTTGATAAATTAAGTATGGATCTTCTAGTAAGATTTATCTTAGGTTGTGATAAATATATAATCTTTTTACTGACTTCATCAGATGAAATAGATAAAAATTACTCAAGAACTTTTGATACCTTGGAAAGCTTAAACAAACTTTTAGTTATAGTTTTAAGACGATTTACTAAAAAGGATGTTGCTGCAATTGTCTATAGTACATTAGTAGATAATGTTAGTCAGGATGATATAGATGATATTTATAAGAAATCAAAAGGTAATGCATTTTTCTTAAATGAATATATAAATATTTATTCAAAAAATCAAAGTGAAGAAAAGTTGATATCCAAAGTTGATAATATCTTAAAGGAAAAGTTCTCTATGGTATCAGAAGAAGAAATGAATATACTTAAGATATTATCAGTATGTTATGAACCTTTAGAAACAGAGATGTTGGTATCTTCTTTTAAGATTGAACCTTTTGAAGTATTAAGATGTATAGAAAATCTTACAAAACTAAGAATAATTGAAGAGTTTAATGAAGGGAATAAAACAAAGGTTGGATTTACTTATTCTGCTTATAAGAAGTATATATATACCACACTAAAGGAATCATCAAAGAAGATATTACATTTGGAAGTGGCAAATAGTCTGGAGAAATTAGTATCTGATAGCTATATAGATATCTCAACCTATAACAAATTAGAAAAACATTTTACTAAGGGTGGAGATAGAGAAAGAGCTCTAAAATATAAGATATATAAACTAAATTATTTCCTGAATTTTAGTCATGAGGTATTCCCAAATATTAATTCTTATGAAGTAGGCACTCAAGTTAAAAAGAACATAAAGAATGATAGGGCAATTAAATTAATAGATGAATTAGAAGAAGAAATTATTTCTGTTAAAAATAATGCTTTAAGAGTTAATCAAAGAGATATTATTGATGAGATTGAGATGATATTTCTTTACTGTAAAGGCAGATACTTGATAAGATGCGGAAAATATGATGACGGTATAACAGTTATCAATCGATTAATATATTTATCTGGGGAACTGGGAAATAAAAAATTTGAACTTATGGGTAGGAAACAGTTAATTATTTATGGAATTCAAATTAACGATCAACAAATTATGATAGAAAATATACTACCTGGAATTGAAATAGGCAAGCAAATAGGAAATCTTTCAGACATAGGAGTACTATATAGGCTTCACGGCCTATACCACCTAATGATAGGAGATTTTAACCAAGCTGAAAAGTTATTCAATGATTCAATAAGTATGTTCTTAAGTTCAAGTATAATTGGAAGTAAAAATCCTATAAGTGTAGCTGCAAATTATAATTATATAGGTGAAATTAAAACTGCAACAAAGGACTATATAGAGGCTATGGATTATTATAAAAAAGCCATATCCCTATCAGAAGAATCAAGACCAACTTGTATATCCATATTCTACATTAATGCTGGTATTACTAGTTTTCTATTAGGTGATATTGAAAACATGAAGGATTATTTTAGCAAAGCTGATATTATAATAAAGCAATTTGACTCATATTGGAAAAAACCGGTATTAGATGCTTTTCTAGGACTAATAAAGTTCATAGATGGGGATATAGAAAATGCTTTGATTTATTTGCAAGATGCAGTATCCGAAGTTACAACTATTAATAATCCAAGGGATATAGGGATTGTCTATTTT
>CAZHLF010000031.1:0-12307 GCA_964532845.1 uncultured Tissierella sp. | reverse complement strand
TAATAGCTTATGGATCAAAAGATAAATCAAATATTCAAAAGGATAGGCTGTTAAAGGAATCTGTGGAGTATTATTATTACCAGGCAATAAAGCATTTGGATCCTTATAGAGATAAATCTGAGATTCAGTATCTTAAGAACAATATTATTTTGTGAGGTTAGAAAAATGGATTGTTATTTGTTAATTGACTTTGGAAGTACCTATACAAAGTTATGTTTAGTTGATATTAAGGGAGAAAAAATAGTAGCTACAGATAGTTCCCATACTACTGTAGCTACAAACATTATTGAAGGGTACAATAATGTGTTTAGTAAAGTTAGCAGTAAATTTGATTTATCAACTGTGAATATAATAGATACATTAGCTTGTTCTTCAGCTGCTGGAGGGTTAAAAATAGTAGCTATAGGAATAACTCCTTTTTATACTGTAGACGCAGCACAAAAGTCTGCTTTAGGAGCTGGAGGAAGAATCCTCAAATCCTACGGGTATTTTTTAGATGATGAAGACATTGAGGAAATTAATAGTTTAAAGCCTGATATGATACTTTTATCAGGAGGAGCAGAAGGGGGAAACTCTACATATATAATAAAAAATGCCTTTAAGTTAACCCAGCTTACCATAGATACTCCTATAATAGTTGCTGGGAATAGCTATGCTAATGAGAGAGTAGCAGAAATCTTAACAAGAGCTAATAGAGAATTCTATATAACAGAAAATCTAATGCCTGATGTGAATATGATAAACCCTGAACCTGTTCGAGAAGTTATAAGAGAAAGCTTTATGAAAAGAATTGTTCATGCAAAAGGCTTAGAAGATATACAGAAAATTACAAAAAACCTATTAATGCCGACTCCGACTGCAGTGCTAAAGGCTACAGAACTACTGGCAAGAGGACCAGAGGGGACAGAGGGAAAAGGTGAGATTATGGTTGTAGATATTGGAGGAGCCACTACAGATATTCATACTGTATCAGAGCCTTTAAAAGATAAATCTCATTTCTTAGAAGGATTGAAAGAGCCATATATAAAAAGGACTGTTGAAGGAGATCTTGGTATGAGATACTCTGCAGTTGGAGTATATGAATATGTGGGAGAAGAAAATTTTTTAAGGTTTAATGATAATCTTAATAATATTAGGGGTCAATGTGAGTTTAGACACAATAATCCAGAAATAGTAATGAAAGAAAACAAGGATATAGAATTTGATGAGATTATTGCGAAAAATTGTGTAGAAGTTGCGGTGAGAAGACACTCAGGAACAACAAGACCTTCTTACTATGGTGGAAAGCAAGTTCTAGTTCAAAAAGGTAAAGATTTAAGAGACTTGGACTTAATAATAGGGACTGGAGGAATAATAGTTAACAGTCTTCATCCAGGAGAAATATTAAAACTAGCTAAGGGAGAAATAGAAAACGTATTAACCCCGAAAAATCCAAATTTATATTTAGATAAAAACTATATACTATCGGCCATGGGGTTATTGAGTATGAAGGATAAAGAACTTGCTTACAAGATTCTTCTTGATAATATTGTCCAGATTATATGATGTATTTAATTATCGTTAACGAACAAGATTCTATTTAATTGTTATTGTGTATTTCCGTTAACAAATTTCCCTTAAAAAATTTTTAAAAAATCTTTTAAATATTTGCTAAAAATTCAAAATATAAACGCAAGATTAACGACTACCTTATATAATTTGGTTAGAAGATAAGGAAAACGAGTTGATAAAACCTTTTCCTGGTTAATATAAAATTATAGGAGGTAAGTAGAATGAATGGTGAACACGGTTTATATTACAGAGAAAATCCTGAAATCTTATATGAAGTAAAATCTCAGGGTGGAGGACTAAAAGATACACATACTTTAAGATGTAAAGGCTGGCGTCAAGAAACAATATTAAGAATGCTTGAGTTTAATATGGAGAACTCAGAAATTCCTGAACTACTAGTAGTTTATGGTGGAAACGGAAAAGCAGCTAGAAACTGGGAGTCCTACTGGGCAATAGTTGACTCATTAAAAAATCTTGAAGATGATGAAACTTTAGTAGTTCAATCAGGAATGCCAGTTGCAATATTTAAAACTCATAAAGAAGCTCCAGTTGTTGTAATGGCTACTACCAATATAATGCAAGCAACTTGGGAAAGATTCTATGACTTACAAGATAAGAACTTAACAATATTTGCTCAATATACAGCAGCTCCATGGGAGTACATAGGTACTCAAGGCGTTATTGAAGGAACATTTGAAACTCTTTCAGCAATAGCTATGAAGAGATACAATGATGATTTATCAGGAAAGATCTATATGACTGCTGGAGCAGGTGGAATGGGTGCAAACCAAACTTGGGCAATGAAAATGCACGGTGGAGTTTGCTTAATTATAGATGCTGATGAAAGAATTTTACAAAAGAGAATCGAAAAGAACTATCTTGATGTTATAGCAAAAGATCTAGACGAAGCTATAGCAATCGTTAAAGATTATGCAGCTAGAAAAGAGCCAATGTCAGTAGGTATTGTTGGAAATGCAGCTGATATATATGAAGCAGTTCTAAAATCAGACTTTAGACCTGACATCGTTTCAGAAATGTGTCCATGCCATGACCCTATTTCCTATATTCCATCAGGATATACACCACAAGAGGCTGACGCATTAAGAATTGAAAATAGAGAACTTTACCTTCAATTAGGTAGAGAAACAATGAAGAGACAACTTGCAGCAATGATTAAGTTTAAAGAAGAAGGATTAGAAGTATTTGAATATGGAACTTCAATCAGAAAAGAATGTATGGATGCAGGCTTCCCAAGAGAAGAAGCTCTTAAGATTAAAGGTTTCGTAGCAGAATACATCAGACCATTATTCTGCGAAGGTAGAGGACCTTTCAGATGGACTTGTTTATCAAGAGATCCACAAGACTTAGTTGTAACTGATGATTTAGCATTAGAAATTTGTAAGGGTGATAACTTAGTAGAAAGATGGATTAACTTAGCTAGAAAAAATCTTCCAATTGAAGGAATGCCAGCAAGAGTTTGCTATATGGGATTCGGAGAAAGAAAGAGATTTGGTTTAGCAGTTAACCAAGCTATTAGAGATGGACGTATCAAGGGTACAGTTGCATTCTCAAGAGACAATCTAGACTCAGGTTCAATAGTTAACCCAACATTTGAGTCAGAGGCTATGCCAGATGGTGGAGACTATATCTCAGACTGGCCATACCTAAACGGCTTACTAAATGCAGTAGCTGGATGTGACTTAATTGCAATCCAATCAAACTACTCAATGGGTGAAGCAGTTCATACAGGTGTTACAATGATCGCTGACGGAACTGAAGAAGCTGACAGAAGATTAGAAGCAGCTCTTACTGTAGACTCAGGAATAGGTGTTGTAAGACATGCTCAATCCGGATACCAATCAGCTAAAGACGTTGCTAACGGAAAAGGTAAATACACTACTGACTCTATTAAGATACCTCTATGGTGGAAACCAGCTGACCAAGTAACTTTCGGACCAGAAGGAATGTACAGATAATTAATTAAATAATATAAATTCATAAGGGAATTACTTACAGTAATTCCCTTTGTATCAATTAATCTAAAGGAGTAGATGTATGAGCTATATTGATGTGTTAAATAAGATACTTGATTCAAAAGATGTTACAGTAGGTGGAGGATCTGCATCTGCTCTTGGTGGATCCATGGCAGCAGGACTTATCAGTATGGTAGTGAGATTATCCACTGGTAAGGAATATGGTTTAACAGATGAAGAATATTTAAGTATCGCAGATGAATTAGACAAATTATCCAAAGAGTTATTAGACGGTTCACAAAAGGATACAGAAGCTTACTTGTTAATAAGAGATGCATTTAGACTTCCAAAATCCACTGATGAAGAAAAAGAGATTAGAAAAAAAGCAATAAATGACGCTGGAGTAGAAGCTGCACTGGTACCAAAATCCAATGGAGAAAAATGCAAGAGAGTTTATGAAATAGGGGAATATTTAGAAGGTAAATATAATGAAAATGCTGGTTCAGATTTTGTAATAGGTAAAAATCTTGCTTCTTTAGGTTTACAAGGATGTATAATGAATATTGAGGCAAATTTATCATTGATTAAAGATGAAAAAATAAAGGAACAATTGGAAGGTTATATTAAGAAAAATAAAAAATAGTTTGGGAGTGAAAAAATGAAACAATTACTAGCTGAAGTAAATATAAGTGAAGGAACTGATTTAGAATTAGTTGAGCAAGTAAAGAATGCTTTGATAGAAAATAATGACATTGATTTGATAGATTTAAACTCCGACAAAGACCATAACAGAACAGTATTTACTTATAAAGGTGAACCTGAAGCTGTTTTAGAAGGAACTAAGAGACTTGCAAAAAAAGCAATTGAGCTTATAGATATGACTAAACATACAGGAAGTCACCCAAGAATGGGAGCTGTAGATGTTGTGCCATTTATTCCTGCTAGAAATGTAACTACTGAAGAAGCAGTTCAAGTAGCAAAGGAATTTGGTAAATATTTAGGAAGTCTTGGAGTTCCAGTATATTATTATGAAGAAGCTGCTACAAGCCCAGGAAGAAAGTCTCTGGTTGATATTAGAAGAGGTCAGTATGAAGGACTTGAAGAGAAAATGAAGGATGAAAACTGGATTCCTGACGAAGGACCGTCCACTTTTAATCCTAAGAGTGGGGCTACAGTTACAGGATCAAGATTTCCTCTTGTAGCATTTAATGTAAACTTAAATACAGAAGATATCAATATTGCTAAGAAGGTTGTTAAAGCAGTTAGAGGAGCAAAGGGAGGCTATACAGCAGTTAGAGCAATAGCCCTGGAGATACCAGAAAAGAAACAAGTACAGATTTCCATGAACCTAGTTAACTATGAAATGACACCAATACACAGAGTGTATGAAACTATAAAATCCGAGCTTTCCAGATACAATGTAACAGTCGCTGATACTGAGCTAGTTGGACCAGTTCCACTTGAAGCTCTAGAAGAAGTATTAAAGTTCTATCTTCATGTAAGCGATGAGTTTTCTATGGACCAAATTTACTATTAAGAAGGAGGAAGAAAAATGGGAAAAGCCATATTTATAGATGGATATAATTTAACAATAGAAGATGTAGTACAGGTAGCAAGATTTGGTGCAAAGGTTGAACTGGCTGAAGAAGCCAAAGAAGCTATGCTTAAATCAAGAAGATATATTGATAAATGCATAGAAGAAGGACAAGTTATTTATGGAGTAAATACTGGATATGGAAAATTCAGTGACGTTGCAATTTCAGCAGATGAATTAGAAGAACTTCAAAGAAACTTAATATATGCAGATGCTGTTGGAATAGGAAGGCATTTTGATACAGAAATCGTAAGAGTTATGATGCTTTTAAGAGCCAACGCAGTCGCAAAAGGATTCTCAGGAGTGTTTATAGAAACAGCACAAACCTTGGTTGATATGCTAAACAAAGGCGTTCACCCTCTAGTAAGAGAAAAAGGCTCAGTAGGTTCCAGTGGAGATCTTTGTCCATTGGCTCATATGGTTCTTGTAATGATGGGTGAAGGAGAAGCAGAGTATAAAGGAACAAATATGAGTGGAGCTGAAGCTATGAAGCTTGCAGACATTAAACCAGTAGTTTTGAAAGCAAAAGAAGGTTTAGCACTTATCAATGGTACTCAAGCAATGATGGGTCCAGCTGTTCTTGCTGTTTATGATGCTGAAATGATAATGAAATCAGCTGATATTGTTGGTATGCTTACAGTTGAAGCACTTGAAGGAATTACAGATGCTTATGATCCAAGAATTCATCTTGCAAGACCACATAAAGGTCAAATAAATGTTGCTAAGAATCTTTTGAGAATTTGTGAAGGTAGTAAACTTACAACAAGACAAGGCGAAAAGAGAGTACAAGATGCTTATACACTAAGATGTATGCCTCAAATTCATGGTGCAAGTAGACCTACTATTGAGTATGCAAAAGGTGTTATAGAAGTTGAAATCAACTCAGCTACAGATAATCCATTAATATTCCCTGACGGAGATAATCCTGCTATATATTCAGGTGGTAATTTCCATGGACAACCTGTTGCCATAGCAATGGATGCTCTAGGAATAGCAATGGCTGAATATGCCAATGTTTCAGAGAGAAGAATTGAAAGACTAGTTAATCCTCAACTAAGCGGATTACCAGGCTTCCTAGTTAAAAAAGGTGGACTTAACTGTGGTTTCATGGTTCCACAATATGCAGCTGCAGCAGTAGTTTCAGAAAATAAAATATTAGCTCATCCTGCAAGTGTAGACTCAATCCCTACTTCTGCAAATCAAGAAGACCATGTAAGCTTTGGTACTATTGCAGCAAGAAAATGTAGAGAAATAATTAAACATGTACAATATGTACTTGGTATAGAGTTACTATGTGCTTCCCAGGCAGTAGACTTTAAAGATCCTGCACTATTGGGTAAGGGCTCAAGCAAAACATATAAGACTATAAGAGATGAAGTAACATTTATGGAATCTGACAGAATAATTTATCCTGATATGGATAAGGCAGCTGAAATAATTTCATCTGGTAGACTAGTAAAAGCAGTAGAAGAAGAAATTGGATTATTAGACTAGTAAGAATAGGCGGAGTGTTAATCACCCGCCTTATCTGTGAATCAACTTAAACTTACACAAAGTTGTACTGAGATGAGGAGGTGTTGTATGAGTAAAATAAAGGCTAATTTAATTATAAAAGATTGCTCACAAGTTCTAACTTGTGGTGAGGATAGTAAAGATTTAGTTGGTTTAACCAGGGATAAATGGATTGCTATTGAAGGAGACAAAATTGCTTTTATCGGAAACAAAGAAGAGTTTGAACAAAATGTAGAACAAGAAAATGCAAAAATAATTGATGGTAAAGGAAAAGTTATACTTCCTGGATTTGTAGATTGTCATACACATCTTGTCTTTGGAGGCTCTAGAATAGATGAATATGTAGCTAATCTAACAACTGATGACAAAGAGAAGATTAAAGCTCTGGGGATAAAAACAGGAATTTATGCTTCAATAGAGATGACAAAAGATATCCAAGAGGAAATCCTTTTCAGGGAATCGCTAGATAAAATAGATAAAATGTTGTCCTCTGGGACAACTACTATAGAGATCAAAAGTGGATATGGACTAGATATAGATACTGAATTAAAACAGCTTAGAGTTATTAATAGGTTAAACAAGGAATCTGCCTTGGATATCCATCCAACATTTCTTGGTGCTCATGGCTGGCCATTAGATATGTCTAAAAGTGATTATATAGATTGGCTTGTTAAAGAAATTATACCTATGGTTGGAAGTAAAGGTTTATCAACAGCATGTGATATATGGGTAGATGATGGCTACTATACAGCTAAAGAAGCAGAAAGGGTTCTAGGAGCAGCTATGGACCATGGTATGAATGCTAAAATGCATACAGACTGTTATTCCTATATTGAAGGTTCAGACCTTGTAGTAGATATGAATATGCTGTCAGGCGATCATCTAAACTATATACCACTATCATCAGTAAAGAAAATGGCTAAGGCAAAAATACCAGGAGTATTGTTACCAGGAACAGATTTCTCAGTAAATCATCCAAAGCCATTTGACCCACGACCTATGATTGAAGAAGGTATGATTATTGCATTAGCAACAAATCTGAACCCAGGAAACTGGGTTGAATCCATGCAGTTTATTATAGCATTAGCTTGTAGAAAACATAGAATGAGTCCCGAAGAAGCCATAAGAGCTTCCACATTTGGTGGTGCATGCGCACTAGGTGTAGAAGATCAAATAGGGTCCTTAGAAGTAGGAAAACAAGCTGATATACAAATATGGGATACGGATGATTATAGAAACGTAGCCTATAAACTTGGTGGAAACCTTGTGGAGAAGGTTATTAAAAGAGGAAAAGTAATAGTAGGTCAATAGATTCAAATATATGTAAAAATTAATGCTATAAAATATACTGCAATTGAACATGCCTCTTGTAGTAGACAGTTTAAATAAAAAACTGTTTACTACAAGGGGAGTATATCAAAATTTTAAAAATGATAAAAAAATTTCTTTTTTACTAATTAACTTTATAACTTTATAACTTTAATTTAGTAAATTGAAGTTATTTCACATAAATATTAAAAGTATGGCAATGAAATTAAATTATGAAAGGGTGATATGGTGACTCATAACCTAGAAAAATTTATTAACCAAGCGGTAGGCAGGCATCATCTAACGGCTATTCAACTAAGTGATGATTTGGCCGATAATCCAGAACTTTCCAACAAAGAGTATGAAACTAGTAGAAAAATTGTTGAAATATTGCGAAAAGGAGGTTATGAAGTAGAATATCCATATTTAGGTTATAATACTGCTTTTTGTGGTGTTTTTGCCAACGGCGAAGGTCCATCTATAGCAATACTTGTAGAATATGATGCTCTACCAGAAATTGGTCATGCATGTGGTCACAATGTACATGGTTCAATTTCACTGTTAGCAGGGCTGGCAATGGTAGAACTCAAGGACCACTTTAAGGGGAAAATATATGTTATAGGTACTCCTGGAGAAGAAGAGGATGGAGCAAAAATATGGATGGCTAATAAGGGAATATTTGATGAAATGTCACTAGCTGTAATGGTTCATAGTTGGAGTGGTGGTGAATATATCCCGAATATGGACGTGCTTAGCCTGAGAAATTATTTTATTGAGTTTCATGGGAAGACAGCTCATGCTGTAGCTGGTCCGTGGGAGGGGAGAAGTGCACTAGCTGCCGCTAGAAAATTTCTTGATCTAATTGATGCACGTCGTGAATGTTTTACTCCAGATATTCATGTAAATGGCATTATTTTAGAGGGTGGAAAAGCTCCGAATATTATTCCTGATTATGCAAAGATTAGATTAGAGTTTAGGACAGATTCAATGGCAAAACTGGAACAGGTAAATGATATGATAGTTAAATGTATGGATGGAATTGCACTTGCTTTAGATTGTAAGGTTACAAAAAAATTTGGATTTGATGATTTTGCTGATATGGTAAGGGTTAAACCTCTTGAGGAAGAAATGACCCGAATCCTGGAAGGACTAGGAAAAAAAGTTAGTCCAGTGATGAGACCAAACGGTTCTTCCGATATGGGGAATGCAAGTTATCGTTGTCCTTCTTTACAACCACTTTTTTCAATTACTCAGGACAAATTTGCATTGCATACTAAAGAATTTGCAAATTCAACCACAGAAACTGAAGCACATGAAGCTATAGCAAGCGGAGCAAATGCAATTGTTCAGCTATCACTAAAAGTGCTTAATGACAATATTTTTAGAAAGTCAGTTTATGATTCTTTTGTATCAGAGCGAAATATTAAAAAAAGTCTATAAATTCAACTGGTAGAATTTTATTTTTGAAATAATATTTATAAGATTATTTTCCATAAAACTTAAAGGGGGAATTCAAATGACAAGTAAAGTAGTAAACGAAAAGAAAAAAGGCTTCAAACTGCCTCATATTTATGTATTGTTAGTATCAATAATGTTAATTGCTGCAATAGCATCTTGGATATTACCAACCGGTGAATTTGATAGAGTGGCAAATGAAGCAGGAAAAATGGTTGCAGTGCCAGGGACTTACCATTTAATAGAAAAAAGTCCTGTTGGACCATTCCAATTGATACGTTCTATTTATGTAGGAATGATTAATGCAAGTGGGGTTGTATTCTTTGTATTTATATCATATGCATCTATTGGATTGATAATTGCAAGTGGAGCCTTCAATGGACTAGTAGCATTTTTACTTAGAGTACTTAAGGGTAAAGCTCGTACTATAATAATTCCAATATTTATGGCTGTTATTGGTGCAGCATCTTCTACAATTGGACTATTTGAAGAGTGGTTACCATTTATACCTGTTTTTGTAGGTATCTCTATGGCGATGGGATATGATGCATTAGTTGGACTGGCTATAGTTGCTATTGGGGCTGGAGTAGGGTATAGTGGTGCAGTTATGAATCCATTTACTGTAGGAATGGCACAAAGCATTGCAGAATTACCTCAACTTTCTGGTGCTGGATTTAGAGTGTTCTGCCATCTAGCTATGATTGCTGTCGCATCATTTTTCATAATTAGATATGCACTTAAGGTACAAGCTGACCCGAAAGCGAGTCTAGTATATGGTGATGATTTTAGCCATTTATCAATGACTGATAAAGATTTGGAAAATCATCCTTTTGGTTTACGTGAAAAAATGGTTTTATTAACATTAGTTGTAGGTATAGGAGCAATTGTATACGGCTCAAAGGTTTATGGTTGGTATTTTGAGGAACTAAGTGCTGTGTTCTTAATAATGGGTTTTGTTAGTGCGATTATCATGGGATGGGGACCAAATGAAATTTCTGAAAGAATGACAGATAGTATTAAAGATATTGCAATGGCTTGTTTAATGATAGGATTAGCTCGTGGAATTTTAGCAGTTTTAACCAGTGGTAAAATAATTGATACCGTGGTATACGGCATGTCAATTCCTCTATCATATTTACCAAAATGGTTAGCTGGAGTAGCGATGTTATTCGTACAAACATTACTAAACTTTTTAATTCCATCAGGTTCAGGTCAAGCTGTTACAAGTATGCCAATTATGGCTCCTCTATCAGATTTGTTAGGTTTATCAAGACAAGTTGCAGTACTTGCGTTTCAATTTGGAGATGGATTATCAAATATTTTATGGCCAACAGCATTTGCGCCAATAATTGCTGGTATTGCAGGGGTAAAAGTAGAGAAATGGTGGAAATTCTTTGTTCCAATATTTGGTGCTTTATTCTTAACTCAATGTGTATTAATTATCATTGCAGTAGCAATTGGTTGGGCATAAGAATTAAAACCATAATATAGTTAAAAAATCAAAGCATCTTTTTAATTAAGATGCTTTGATTTTAATAGTTTATTAGATAAGTTTCTTAAGCTTTATAAAAAAATTAGAAATAATTAAATTGATTAAATTTAAATAAGAGGTGAAAAAATGAATATAATAGATAAAGCATTCTTAATTAGTAATGACATAACAGGGTGGAGAAGAGACCTACATAGATTTCCAGAAATAGGGATGCATCTACCAAAGACAGAAGCGTATGTTAAGGCTAAATTAGATGAAATGGGAATATCTTATCAGACATATGAAAAGCATTCTGGTATTGTAGCTCTTATTGGAAAAAAGGAAGGAAAATGTGTAGCTTTAAGAGCAGATATGGATGCACTACCTATTCAAGAAGAGACTGGATTGGAAATTTCGTCTACAAATGAAAATATGCATGCATGCGGACATGATGCTCATACTGCAATGTTACTAGGAGCTGCCAAAATACTAAAAGACTATGAAGAAGACTTAGAAGGACAAGTAAAATTATTATTCCAACCAGCTGAGGAAGGTCCTGGTGGAGCATACCCAATGATAAAGGATGGAGTTTTAGAAAATCCAAAAGTTGATTATATTCTAGCAATGCATACAGGAAATCTGTCTGGTGGTATTCATAACAATGGTGATTTAATTGTTAGTTATGGACATACAACAGCAGCAGATGACCAGGTATTTATTAAAATTATTGGTAAAGGTGCTCATGGTTCAACTCCGGACGTAAGTGTTGATCCTATTTCTATAGCTGCACTAGCAATAAACAACATTCAATACATTATTAGCAGAGAAATAAGTCCATTTAATGCTGCTGTAATTTCATTTGGAAGTTTGGAAGCAGGTAGAGGTACTTATAATGTAATACCTGAGACAGCTATATTAAAGGGTACTATAAGAACCTTGGATATGAATGTTAGAGAGTTTGTGTTTAAAAGAATTAGAGAGATATTAGAAGGTTTAACAAGTGGTATGAGGGCAGAATTTGAATTAGAGTTCTTAGATGGATATCCACCTGTAGTTTGTGATCCAAAGGTTGTAGATTCTGTAGTACAGTCAGCTAAGAAAATTATGCCTGAGGAAGAAATAAAGATATTAGAAAGACCTCTTCTAGGAGGAGAAGATGCAGGATTCTTCTTTCAAGAGGTACCAGGAAGTTATTTCTTCTTCTATAATCTTACATCAATTGATGAGGATGGAAATATTTACTCATTACATCATCCTAAATTTGACCTTGATGATTCTATATTATATAAAGGTTCCGCAATATTCGCACAAGCATCAATTGATATATTAAAAAAATAGATACTTCAAGAAATCATTATGAATCCTACTTCATAATGATTTCTTATTTCCCACGGCTAACGCATGAAAAATAATTTAAAATAAATTTCAAAAAAACATATGTTC
>CAZHLF010000030.1:6909-15806 GCA_964532845.1 uncultured Tissierella sp. | reverse complement strand
TTACTCGTTATCACTCGTGAAAATTGGGAATTCGTTGCGAATGACCTACCTACAACTCACTATCGCTCGTTGGGTTAGGTCAACTTCGGGTTAGGTCATAAAGAAACCGCCGGCTAGCCGAGCAAGCCGGCGGTCATTTACTTTATCTTATATTCTATGCACCGAAATCATAGAAATCACAAAGTAACATATAGTAATTCTCAAGTGAAACGCCATTTTCATTGTATTTAGTTAATTTAGCTTTACCTTCTCCACCTGCTATTCTATCCATGATTCCATTAAGAACTGCTTCATCTAAAGTTCCAGTCGTTCTTCCTTCAAGGAATTCAATAGCATAGTCAACACCAGCTTCTACCATTAGCATATTAACTGGAACTGCCCATGTAGACATTCTATCTTCTTGGCCTGCTGCAGTAAGCTTTTCATCTATAGAATCAAGCATATACTGTACATCACCCTCATGTCCGCTTACATCGATATTAAGTGCAGCTGGATATCCATGATATGGACTTGGGCAACATTGTTGTGGATAAATTGCTCCTTGTTCAAGGATTGATCTAATTAGTGGCTCTTGCATTGCACAGTTTGTTGAGAAGAATGCAGTATCCTTTCCATATTGTGCAATCTGACGAGGAACGTCTTCAAGTATGAATTGTTGTGCACCTGATACACCTGCATCACCTGTAGGGTCTGGAGCATTAACATCAACGAATTCAATACCAAGCTTTTCACATTCTTCGATCATAAGTTGACGACGAGCAGCAATTGTTGCGTAGGATAAGTGACGAGCAAAGGAGTAATGTATAAATGTCTTAGCACCCATTTCAGCTGCTTTTTGAGGAATTGATTTACCCATTGAAATTTCATCTACTAGCATTACAACATCAGCCTTACTAGCTATAGTAGCTGGATCTTCTGCAGCAACACCTGCTATAAACAGCATATCAGGTCTTGTTTCACGAACCTTGTCAATAGCTGCTGATGCACCAGGAACTGCTTGAACGAATACAATTGCTTTAACCTTTGGATCTGATGACAAAGCTACAACGTTAGCAATAGTAGTTTCAGTTTCTGATGAGAAGTTGTCTGGATATGTAGCAGTAACAATCTTGTCACCATATTTAGCTGACATATTTTGTGCAGCTTGATATTCTTCTTCTCCTTGAGATACAGTACCTGTAATTATACCGATCTTGTAGTCATCATCTTCAGATGGCTTAGGTGCTTCTGCTGCTGGAGTTGATGCTGGTGTTTCAGCAGGAGCTGTTGCAGGTTTCTCAGCAGGTGTTTCTGCTCCACGGCAAGCCGCTAGCGTGAATACCATAACCACAGCTAAAAATAAACATATCAACCTCTTAGTCATTGAAATTCCTCCCTTTAATTTTACTATAGAAGTGGAAAGTTATTCCTCCATTTCTAATATGACCTTATTATACGCTTTCTTCTTCATCATTTCCACAATTTTCTAAATTGTGGTAAAACTTTTAATATTTAGACATTTTTCGACAAACTACTCCTATCTTCCATAGAAATAGTCATTTGCTAATTTATTTTACTATTTTAAATCCTGATTAACATCTTCAAAATCAGCTGTATTATAAAACTCTACTCTTTCATCCAAAGGAGGATGTGTATGATACATTATCTTATAAATAGTTGATGGTCTTGGTAAACCTAAACTGGTATCATATAGTTTTTCCATAGCAGAAGAAGCAGAATCCCTGTCTCCAGTAAGGGAAATCTCATATCTATCTGCCTGTATCTCCATACTTCTTGATACATAATTTGAAATTGGACTTGCAAAGAAGTTTATTAAATTTAGCGATAGAATTAAAAGAGGTAAAGATGCATAATTAAAAAGGTTTTTAAATCCAAATGCACCTCTGGAGTAATCCAAAATCCACCCTGAGAGTAAATACACCAAATATAGTATCAAAATAGTTCCAAGGCTTGAAAAAAGTATATTCTGCCAAATATGCCCCTTTACATAATGGCCAATTTCATGCGCTGTAATGCTTAACACCTCATCCTGAGTTAAATTATTAATAGTAGTATCCCAAAGCACAATTCGTTTGGACTTAAAAATTCCAGTCATATAAGCGTTCATAAGCTTCGTATCACGACTTTTATCAACCTTAAAGATTTCTGCATCATCAATTCCTGCCTTGGTAAGTAAAACCTCTATCTCCTGACCTAATTTTTCATCTTCAATAGATGTATATTTATTAAATATAGGATCAATAACAAAAGGTGATATAAATACCATAAATATAATTACAGGAATGGCAATAACTCCAAGTTGCAACCACCAAGTTCTTGGGCTGTTTTGAATTAAAAGATAGGGAATCCATAAGAACAAGCTCATTACAACATCATTTACTAGAAATCCCTTTAAGTTTAGTTCAAGCCACCTTAAAAGAGTCTGATTGGACAGTCCATATTTATGTGCTAAATGAAAAGAAGCATAATAATTTAGTGGAAGATTTATTAAAAAGACTATTCCAAAGAATATTACACCGTACAATAATCCCGAAACAAATAGGCTCCTACCTTGACCAATAGTAAGGCTTATACGCTGAGAAAGCTTTGATGTAAGAAATAAAAGCGGTAGGGAGAATGACAAAAATAATCTTAGAGCCCATACTTTTAAGGAATCCTTTCTATAAGAATAGACTTCATCCTTAAGCTCCGGATAATCCACCTTGAGTTTTTCCATATTCCTATTTTCACTTTGTATGACAAAATATGAAAAAGCAGCTAAAAAAAGAAATAAAACAATGAAAAAAATCTTTAACTTTCTATCCATGAAACCACCATCCTTCTTCGCACTATTAAAACACAATTATTACTTTTAGCTATAATTATTACTATTATATCCCAAATATGATTAATAATATATTCCTTCTATGTTTAATAGGAAGAAATAACTCTTAAGAAAAAAAGCTAAAAGCAGTATTTGCTTTTAGCATCTCTCAAATTATTTTATTTCTATTCCACCAAATATTGCAGTTCCGCTTACTTTTAAAACTGGTGCATTAGGGTCTGTATTTATTTCCACATTATTTTCCCAACCACCTAGGATTGGAGTACCTCTTACTTCAACTCTCCAGCCCTTGGGAACAGTTATGTCTACCCCACCAAATAGGGCAGTAACATCTAAAAATGCCTCATTATTATTTAAAGAGGCCCCTCTTAGATTTAAATCTACTCCTCCAAAAATAGCTGTAATCTTCCCACCCTTAAAGAATTGGGATTGATTAATAGTATCTATTCCTGAAAACATTACGAATAAGTCCACTGTATCTTCTGATGAAGTATTTGCCTTTGACCACTTTTCAGGCTCTACAGGAGTGTTGTGTTTGCTGTAGCCTTTAGAAAATATAATACTAAGACCAATTATGATTAATACTACAGGGAAGAAAAGCTTAAAAATATCAATATCTAAATAATCCAGCCTGTTAAGCTGCAACAATATACCTAATGCCATTACGATTAAATTACCCGTCTTTGAAGATCTTTTATTAAATAATCCAAGGAAACCTCCTATTATGAGTACACTAGGCCAGTAAGTGCTTATTATATCTCCAAACTCGATATAGTTCATTTGATCTAATAAGAGTCCTGCACCTAATAATATTAATATAAGTCCACAAAAAATCTTACCACTCATTATATTACCCCCTCCTACATGTGAAATATGCTACTTATATTGTATACCCTTTTTGTTAAATATAAGCACATTTTGTGAAAAATATAACAAATTTGATTAAAGAAAAAAGAAGCCTAAGCTTCTTTAATCTAAATAGGTTATAGTTGCAATATATAGCGAACCGTTTTGTATATATTGAATATCTACTATCTCCAAAATTCTCTCTTCATTTTCTCTTATCCACTCTGCTACCTTTTCTTTAAGTCTTATCCCATCCTCCTGATCTACAAATGCTGCATGCTTCATTTTATCCCTCCAATAAAGTGATCATTTCTTACGTATACTCTGCGCCATTGGGTCAGCAATCAGTTCGTAGCCTCCCATACTGGCAATGGTAATAAACATAGCATTAATAACCGTAAGAACTATTCCCTCGATGTTTGAACCTTCTCTGGCGAATAAAAATGTAAGTAAAAGAGCAATTATAAAAGAATAAAGCCTAACAAAATGGTCTCCAAATCTTCTTTTTATCATTGATTTAGTAAATTGAACAATAACGATTACAGCAGTAGTAAGCCCTGCGAATGTAGTAAGAACCTCCATAGTCATGAAATCTTCAAACATAATCTTCCCTCCTATCGTCTATAGTATGATATTATGCGATATTGTGGAAGTTTATGAAGGATTATTATTACTACATTAAAATTCAATATTACGTTCTAGCTTCAAATTTTGTATGACAATGTGGACAAGTAACATTTATTCTTCCTTTACCTCGAGGAACCCTTAAACTTTTCCCACATGATGTACATTTAAAGTATTTATGAGTTCTAAAATGCTTAATTCTAGTAATTATTCCTGAAAACTTCAATTTAATAGGATTCCAAGAACGAAGAAACTTCTGATTTTCATCATATCTTTTATATACATTTTTGGAAAAAATCCTTAAGTAACTTAATAAAAGTGTAGCATATGCAATGGAATTTAATAATCTTAGCTCTGTAAATGTACCAATAGTCATGAGAATAATACTTATAATCAATAAAAAATTGGAAAGATGGTCAACCCCATATCTTCCAGACATAAATTTTTTTAACCAATTCATCTAACAATCCCCTTTAGTATTTACTTTTATGTAACCACTTTAATTTTACATCTAATATGTTAACTTAGTATAAACATTTTCAATTTCTTTTAATGAATTTAATTTTAGTTTTTTGAAAGATTCACATGCACTAGTACATATTTAAATATACATTAGAAGATAGTAAAGATGGAGCCATTAGGCTCCATCTTTTTAACCACCAGCTAATAGGTGTATAATTTGTACAATATCACCCTTATTAACTACAGTATTACCATACTCTTCTTTTTCTATTAACTCTCCATTGATTTTTACATAAATCTTAGGAAAGGTATAACCTTTTAACTCCATAATTCTTTCAATAGTTAAGTTTTCTTCCCAAGGAAAATCTCGTCCATTAACCTGCACGATATTACCCCCTATCTTTAAGCCATTACTTATTTTCCTAAATACTTTTCAACTACTTCTAGAACTTCAGGTAAATCCATTCCAATATCCTTTAGATGCTCTATCGTAGGCACTCCATTGGAGTTCCATCCACGTCTTTCATATACTGCATCAGTTAATTTTTCGTATTGAGCTTCTCTATATTTTCTCAATACTGCCATTTTTTCAGCAGTTGTTTTACCTTCAGTATCATAATTTAATAATTCTTTAAGCTGACCATCATATCTATCAGCTCTTGACAGGTATTCCTCTTCTGTAACAGGTCCCATTGAACGATAAGGTGTCTTGTCATTAGCTCTCAGACCTTTTCCCATACGAATATTAAATATTCTTTGGAAGTTATATACCCTTTCAGATTCTCTTATCATTTCAGGTATATCAATATTCTTACCAGTTACACCATTACAAAGTTTTATATAGTTATCTACATGTTCAGGGATCTTAGCCGGTTCAGCTGTTTGACTGTTATTTGCAGGAACTATATCGTTCCAAGGCAGTTTACATAGTCCATAAAGTCCAAACCATGTTCTGAACATAGGGAAATAGTGAAGAGCTTCCGCTTTATCTTCAAATGTCGGTATCTGATTGTTCACCATATCCATAAATATTAGCCATGCTTCATCATGTTGTGGTCCTTTATTTGTTAAACCATAACCTCCTTGTTGTGCTAAAGATTCCTTAGATAAGTATTCTGAATACTCAAGACCTTTTTGCTCCATTCCTATATCAAACAAGAAATCTGGATCTCCACCGTATTCTTCAGCAAAGATCTTCTTCATTCTATGAACACCTTGACCCGCTATTTTTCCAAAGCCTTCACCTCTACCCATTTGGTGGATAAGTTCGAAGGCAGCTTCTTTATTTCCAAAATTAAGCTCAAGGCCACCAGTTATTTCCTTGTTAATAATCCCATTTTCATAACATTCCATTATAAAGGCTGTAAGTGTACCAAATGAAATTGTATCTATTCCATAGGTATCACAATAGAAGTTTAACTCCAATATTCCCTCTGGACAGAAAATACCACAATTTGAGCCTAGCCCACCAGCATTTTCATATTCTGGTCCGTCTATAGTAACACTATCTCCTTTATATGGTCCAGATTTTAGAATAAAATTATCTGCTGCTTTAGCACAAGCCATAGAGCAACCACGCCAACATCCATCTGGCATCCCTTGAGTTACATGGTTTTCAATAAATACCGTTGATTTTATATTCTTTGTATCAGGATGACTACCGAACTTAAAATTATGTGTTGGAAGTAGATCATATTTATCCATAACTTCAATAATATTTGCAGTACCAATAGCTCTCATATTATTTTGTTTTTTGTCTAAGTCATGCATTTGTCTATGGTATTTTATCCCTGTTTTATTAAGTACTGATATATCTGCCGGGTTATTTAAATCACCCTTAACCCCTTGGAATTTAATAACCAGAGCTTTTATCTTTTTATCTCTAAATACAGTCCCTATTCCCCCACGGCCAGCTTGCTTTAGTCTGGCAACTTTTCTTCTTTGATCGTAGAAGGTGAAATTTAATGCCCCTATTCTTGTGTGATCTGCAGCAGAACCTGCAGTAACTACTGCTATATGTTTTTTATCTTCTTCAGAATCAGCATACATTTCAGTAAGCTGCTCTCCAAGAACATGGGCATCAATTGCCTCTAATGGGGCTTCTTCTATTCTGATGATTCCTTTATTTCCGTCAATAAATACAATAATGTCATTTTCTGCCTTCCCCTGAATCTCTAGGGCATCCCATCCTGCAAATTTTAAATAGGGACCAAAGAATCCACCTACATTACTATCTATAGGTATATCCGTTAAAGGAGATAAACTACAAACCAAGGCTTTACCAGTACCTGCATATTGGGTAATCCCACAAATAGGTCCACCTGAAATAATGATTTCATTCTCTGGATCATTCCATTTAGTTTCCGGAGTAACTGCATTCCACAAATAATATAAGCCAAAGCCTTTTCCACCAACAAATTTATCCTTCATCATTTGTGTAACTGGTTTTGATTTTATTGTGTTATCTGAGATATTTATGTAAAGAGTTCTATCTGCATATCCTCTATATAATTCCTTAAGTTCATAAGTTTCTTCTTTTAAAAGTTTTCTTCCTGCTTTTAAAGTAGCAATATCCATATATTTTAACCTCCTTATTTCTGATTTTTATGCAAACAAGGCTTCATCCATTTCTTCAGCCAACGAATCATCCTTTTCAGCTATATAAATCGCTCCTGTTGGACAGACCTTAGCGCAAACACCACAAGCTAGACACTTAAATGGTTCTGGACTCTCGTCATGTTGCATCATTGAATGACTTGGACAATAGCCTACGCACATATAGCAGTTGACACAACTATTCTTTAGAACCTGAACAACTCCCAATTTGTTTCTCTTTAAGGCATAGGCATCGCACACATCAATACATTGCCCACATTGATTACAGACATTGATTACATTTTCATTACCACTATTAATTCTTATACGAGACTTTTCAGCATTTTCTTCCTTAAAATAAGTCTTAGAGCATGCTTCTTCACAGGCTCCACATTGAATACACAAACTGTGGTCTTTTTCTAAATATTTCAAGTCGTCACTCTCCTTTTAAACATTTCTTCGAGAAAACAATTTCCTCTTCTATTTTACTAGAAATTCATCTCCATGTCTAATAATTAGATGAATAATTTCCTAACTTATATAAAGCAATTATTATGCCAAAAACTTGTTATTAGCTATAATAATTCTCTAAAACGTAGCAGCAACTAAAGTACTATTATTAGTACTTTAGTTGCACTTGGATAAATTCAAACTCAACCTATTAAAATCCTTTATGCTCAGTTCTACCGATTATTTCATTTTGTAATTCTGGGCCAAGGTCGTTGAAGTAATCACTGTATCCAGCTACTCTTACGATTAAATCTTTGTTTTCATCTGGATTTTTTTGTGCTCTTCTCAAGGTATCAGCACTAATTATATTAAATTGGATATGATGCCCATCCATTTTAAAGTAAGTTCTTACTAGATGCATTAGATTTGTAATCCCCTCATCATTATTCAGTAATGATGGAGAGAACTTTTGATTTAGTAAAGTACCACCTGTCTTTACGTGTTCCATTTTAGCAGCTGATTTTATTACTCCAGTCGGTCCAAATCTATCTGAATTTTGTGCAGGAGATATACCCTCTGATTGAGGTAGATGTGCCAATCTACCATCTGGAGTAGCTCCTGTTACAGATCCAAAGTAAACATGACAGGTAGTAGGCAACATATTTATTCTGTAAGTTCCACCTCTAACAGATGGTCTGCCATCAACTTCATCAAAGAATGCATTAAATGCCAACTGCATTAATTCATCAGCATATTCATCATCATTTCCATACTTAGGTGTCTTGTTCATAACCAGTTGTCTAATGCGTTCATTGCCTTCAAAGTTATTTTTCATATTATCCAGCATCTCTTCCATAGAAAGATTCTTATTATCAAATATATGATATTTTATGGAACTTAGACTGTCTGTTAAAGTACCAATACCTACTCCTTGGATATATAAACTATTATATCTAGCTCCACCTGCATTATAGTCTTTAGCATTTTTAATACAATCATCAATAACTATAGATAAAAATGGTGAAGGCATATTCTTTGCATATAGAGTTTCAATTACATTATTGTATAAAGATTTTTCATCTATATTTTTAAACAA
>CAZHLF010000030.1:0-6899 GCA_964532845.1 uncultured Tissierella sp. | reverse complement strand
GTATTTTAATCTCTATAAAATGATGGATTTGTTTTTTATAAGCTTCCATTAACTCATCAAAGCTTTTAAATTCTCTAGGATCTCCAGTTTCTAAACCTAATTTCTTACCAGTTTGTGTGTCTACTCCATTGTTTAATGTTATTTCCAATATTTTTACAAGGTTAAAATATCCTGTTAATCCAAAACTCTCTTTACCAAAGGCTCCAGTTTCAACACAACCACTATTACCACCACATCTTGCATCTTCTATAGTTTTTCCTTGTCTTAACATTTCTTGAATAACAACATCTGCATTAAATATGGAAGGTTGCCCCCATCCACCTTTAATAACATGAGCTGCTTTTCTAAGAAAATCATCTGGGTTTTGACTACTTAGCTGAATATTGGTGCTTGGTTGCAACAGTCTCATTTCATCAATTACTTCCAGTACTAAATAGCTGACTTCATTGACTCCATCTTTACCATCTATAGTAAGTCCGCCACTAGATATATTAGCAAAGTCAGTGTAGGTTCCGCTTTCTTTTAAAGTAACACCTACTTTTGGTGGTGCTGGTAGGTTATTAAACTTAATCCAAAACAGTTGTAATAACTCTTTTGCCTTTTCTCTAGTCAATGTACCTTCTTCCAATCCTTTTTTATAATATGGATATAGATGCTGGTCAAGTCTTCCTGGACTAAATGCATCCCATGTATTTAGTTCAGTTACTACGGAAAGATGTGTAAACCAATAAGCCTGTAAGGCCTCATGAAAGTTTCTTGGCGCATTTGCTGGTATATTGTCACAAACCTCTGCTATGTTAAGTAATTCAACCTTTCTTGTTTCATCAAGTTCTAATCGGGCTAATCTCCTTGCCTCTGCAGCGTGTCTTTTTCCAAAAGTGATTATAGCATCACAACATATAGCCATTGCCTTCAATTGTTCATTCTTGTCATAGGCTTCAAAGTCCTTCATAAAATCCAACTTATCCATTTCAGCCTGGATTTCTTTTTTGAATTCTATGAATCCCTTGTTAAATATCTTATCGTCTCCTACAGTGTGACCAGGTGCTCTTTGTTCCATAAATTCTGTGAAAATTCCAGCACTATAACATTCTTTCCACTCAGGTGTCATTTGATCTAAAAGCAAATCTCTAATGGACTTTCCTTCCCAATAAGGAATAATTTCTTCTTTATGAATTCTCTTAGCCTCATCATCAACCTTGAAAAACACTTTCTCCCTTATATCCATGGTATGTAAATCTTCCATAGTATGGCAACATAATTCTGGATATGTTGGAGTTGCCTTAGGGCTTGGGCCTCTTTCTCCAACTATAAGTTCTCCATCATTAATACAAATTGTCTTATTTTCCATTAGCTCCTTAAAGGTAAGTGCTCTCAAAACAGGAATAGAAACCTTTCCCTGATATTTTTTATATGCTTTAGTTACTATCTGAGCTCTTTCCATTGAAATTGTTGGCACTGCATCCAAACTTCTTTGTCTTAATAATTTAACTCTTTCATTCATCGAAATCATCCTCCTATTTTTACTTTTACTCCACATCCATCCATTAATTTAAGTGCAAATCCCATGTCTTCATCACTTGGTTCTTTTACATCCTTCATCTTGTACTCTTTGCCAATTCTATTATATTTTTCCTGACCTATACTGTGATAAGGCAGTAAGTTTACCTCTTTAACATTTTGCAAACTACCTATAAAATCTTTCAAATCTTCCAATTCTTCTTTTTTATCATTAAAACCTGGTATTACTGGTACTCTAATTATTATGTCTTTCCCCATATTATCAAGTAGGGTAAGATTTTCAAGTATTAGATTATTTGTAACCCCAGTATATTTTTCATGTTTATCATTATCCATATGCTTTAAATCAAACAAGAACAAATCAATATATTGTGATGCTTCTTCTAAAACTTCCTTAGTAGCAAATCCACAAGTATCCAAAGTTGTATGTATTCCTAAATCTTTAACTTTTTTCAACACTTCTAATAAGAATTTACTTTGCATTAATGGTTCTCCACCAGAAAAAGTTACTCCACCACCTGATTCATCATAGAAAATTTTATCCTTTAGTATTTCTTTTACCACTTCATCAACAGACATGGATTTACCCGCCATTTCTCTGGCTTCAGCAAAGCATACTAAGGTGCAATCCCCATTGTTTTTACATTTACTTAAATCAGTTACTACTTTTCCGTCTACAATACTTATTGCATTTTCTTTACAGGCTGAAACACAATCCATACAGCCAATGCAGCGATTTGGAAAAAAGGTAAGTTGTGGGTTTAACTCCTGACTTTCAGGATTATGACACCACCAACAGTTCAGTGGACACCCCTTTAAAAATACAGTTGTTCTTATTCCCGGTCCATCGTGAACTGCGTATTTCATTATATTAAATATCTGACCTTTCATATCATCACCCATTTATTTTATAAGCAAGTTCTGTGCCAAGCTTTCAAATTGTCTAAATCTTCTAATTCCAAGCTTTCTATGTAATAAAATAAGTCTTTAGTACGGAATTTAGCACTGAAGACTTATTTTCTATTAATTTGTCCTGTTTTTAGGACTAATTATTTTCTGTGCTTTCTACTTTTAATTTTTTTAATTCTTTAGCGTTGGCCTCTTTAGTTCTTTTTTTGTTTATTTCTCTCCAAAGTTCTACATCTACACCTTTCCAGGAAAGCTTATCAGGATTGTAGTACGGATCTTGTCCAGCTTTCATTTGCTCAACATAATCCTTGTATAAAGCAACAACTTTTGGAAACAGTAATATTACTATTAGCATATTAACCCACGTTGTTGTACCAAGTGCTAAATCTGAAAGACCCCAAGCAGTACCAGACTCAATTATACCCCATAAAAATACAAGAATTGGCATTCCAAACTGTAATACTCTTCTTAATACTTTACGAATAGTTTCTTGTCCTGGTTTTTGGAACAAATACATCAGTGAAGTTTCTGCTTCATAATAGTAACTAAGTAAGCAAGTAAATGAGAATAGTAGCAGCATAAATGCAACAAATATATTTCCCAAACCACCCATAACAGTTGTAGCTGCTGCTTGAACGAATCCAACCCCGCCTTCAACACCAGCTGTCATACCGCTACCTACATAACCACCTACTGTATTATAAGTATCTGTAAGAAGAACCAATAAGCCTGTCCCAGTACATACTATAACTGTATCTAACCATACACCTGCTGCATTTGATAAACCAACTTTAACTGGATGGCTTGTTTCTGTTGCAGCTGCTGGTGGAGTAGCTTCACCCATACCTGATGCTGATGAGAATGTACCTCTTTTAACACCCTGTTGAATAGCAGCTCCTATACTAGCACAAAATATTGCATTTAACCCAAATGCTGAGGAGACAACATTAGAAAGAACTTCAGGAACTCTAGTAATATTTAATGCAAATACAACTACCACAAGACCCATGTATACAACTGTCATAAATGGAACTACTAAAGATGCTACAGAACTGATACGTTTAATTCCACCAAATACTGTTATAAAGAGTACAATGGCACAAATAGCGGATGTTATTGCCATTGGAGTTCCTGTAGCTTGTTGAAATGCATCAGATATTATATATGTAGCAGCAGCTGGCATAAATAAAGCAGTAGCCAAACCTAATACTATAGCCATAAATGTTCCATATGGCTTCCAACCAAGACCACGTTCTGCACAATGTGCCCCACTACCACGGTATTCACCGTCAACACGGGTTTTATAAAGTTGAGCAAGTGTAGTTTCAGCAAAACAAACAGCAGAGTTAGTCATACCTATTAGTATCATCCAGAATAGGGCACCAGGACCACCCATATAAATAGCAACTGCAACACCTGCTATATTTCCTGTACCAATACGCATTGCCATAGTCGTACTGAAAGATGCAAATGAAGAAATACCAGAGGAAGAATCGCCTTTTTCTATAATACGGCTCCACATATCTTTAAATCTAGTGAATTGAAAAAACCCTAACCTTGCTGAAAAGTAAATACCTGAACCAGCGATAAGTATAAGCATTCCTACGCCCCATATGTACCCATTGGCCCAATTGACAAAATTGTTTAAAGCATTCATTATAATACTTTTTATTTAATATCCATTTCATAATAAGCGTAGTAGTAAAAATTGATACAACAGTTGAAATCACTACAATTATTATAGTTATTAAGAACTTTCCTTCAAAAAGTTCTTTACTTTCAATAATGCCAATTGATAATGGTAATAGAAAAAGAGTAATATCCTTCTGTAATAATTCAGAGATCTTATTAACTTGGCTAATTTTAATTATTTTTGTTAATAGCAATATCAATAGTAATATCATACCAATAATAGATGCAGGGATAGGAAGTCCTAAACCAATTTCCATACCATAGGACACTGCCAGTATAGTAACAATTATAGTCAATTGAAGCATTGGGGATGGTTCTTTTTGCTTTGATTCTTCATTATCTTTGATTGTTTTCATTTATTTACTCCTTAAAATTTGATTCTAATACCTATCTCATGGAAAAGCATACTATCATCGTTTTATTATTTAAGTTAACCTATCCTATTTTCAAAGTCAATTAAAATAAACTTTTTATTTTTCAAATCAGCTTCAGGGTATACTCCCTACAAAAGCAAATAAAGAATGATATCCTTATGATATCATTCTTCATTTGCTTTTGTCACTTTTTATACACTTCTGGTTTCACTTTTTAGCCATTGTCTTTCTTCTTCATCTAAAAATGGTGCTATTTTATAGTATACTTCTTTGTGATAATCGTTTAACCATGTTTTTTCTTTATCTGTTAACATTTCAAGATCTAATCCTCTTAAATCTATAGGTACATATGATAATACTTCAAATTTCATAAACTGACCTGATTCAGTTTCTATATCCTTTTGAACTGCAACTACATTTTCTGTCCTAACTCCATGTCTACCAGCTTTGTATACTCCTGGTTCGATGGTCATTATCATAAACTCTTCTAACGCTACTATATTGGGAATAGTATTATGGAATCGTTGAGGTCCTTCATGAACACCTAAGAAATATCCTACCCCATGACCAGTTCCACATTTATAATCAAGACCTTCTTGCCACATAGGATATCTAGCTAATAAGTCCAAAACATGACCTGAAGTCCCATATAAAAATCTAGCAGTAATAAGATTGATATGAGATTTCAAAGTCAAAGTAAAATCTCTTCGCTCTTCATTTGATAATTCTCCAAGTATCACCGTCCTAGTAGTATCAGTAGTTCCATCATAATATTGCCCTCCTGAATCTATTAATAACATGCCTTCTTTCTTCAAAGATTTGCAATCTGTTTCACTAGGTCTATAGTGCATCATAGCAGCATTTTCCTTGTAGGCTGCTATAGTTCTAAAACTTGATTCAATAAAGCCTTCTTGTTCTTGTCTGAAATGTAATAGTTTATTCTGAGCTGAAAATTCAGTAACTTCCATCTCATTAACACTATTATATAACCAATATAGGAATTTAGTTAAAGCAACTCCATCTTTGATATATGCTCTCCTTTGATTCTCTAATTCAGTAGGGTTTTTTACTGCTTTTATCTTAGAAGTAATATTCATGTCATTAATAATTTTACTCTCATTAGGAATTGCGTTGTATATCCATCTGTTGATTTTATTTTTATCAAGTAAAATTTTTGAAAGGGCTTCTATACTCTTTATATATTCACCTATCATTTCATAATCATGTATTTCTATGCCATTGTCAATTAAGTGCAATTCAACTTTCTTAGAAATTTTTTGCTTATTTACAAATAAAAAGGCCTTATCCTTCGAAATAATTGCATAGGAAATTATAAATGGATTACATGGAATGTCTCTACCCCTAATATTATATAACCATGCTATGTCATCAAGACTAGCTATTATGTTATAATCTATATTAGCTTTTTTCATTTCATTTCTTAATATTTCGATTTTTTCTTTAGCAGATAGCCCTGTATAGGTGATTTCATGAACAAAAGCCTCACTATTGGGTAATGATGGCCTATTATTCCAGATTTCTCCTACTAAGTCAAACTCACTTTTTATATCTATATCTCTATCCTTAAAAGCTTCTAGTAGGTTTTCTACTTCAAATTGAGATAGTACTTTCCCATCAAAACCTAAAACATCTCCACCTTTAATACTTTCAGCAATCCACTCTACATATGATAGATAACCAGGTGTATTCATTTTATATAGTTTGTATTCGCTACCTTCAATTTCTTTTTCAGCTTGAACAAAGTACCTTCCATCAGTCCATAAATTAGCTTCTTTTTCGGTAATAACTACTATCCCTGCCGAGCCAGTAAATCCAGAAATCCATTCCCTGCTTTTAAAATGATCAGATAAATATTCCGATTGATGTGGATCTGAAGAAGGTATTATATAAGCAGTAATTCCCCTATCTCTCATCAACCTTCTTAACATATTTACTCTATAATTTATAGTCATATTAATGCTCCTTCAAAGTAATTGGATCCTAACTAATAGTTAAGATCCAATTATTATTTATTTTACTTTACTTTATCCAAACAAAAGCTCCTGGTCCCAACGGTAAACCAATTAGGTACCATATAATTAATAGTGTACTCCATCCTATTAAGAATATTACAGAATAAGGAAGCATAGTTGAAATCAAAGTCCCTAAACCACTCTTTTTATCATATCTTTGCATATAAATTACTATCATTGCAAAGTAACTCATAAGTGGGGTTATAATATTTGTGCTTGAATCCCCAATTCTATAAGCTACTTGAGTCAACTCTGGACTCAATCCTAATTCCATCATCATAGGAACAAATATAGGTGCCATTATTGCCCATTTAGCTGAAGCTGATCCCATAAATAAGTATGGTCGTTCCAAGTGGTTAGGTGAAAAAGC
>CAZHLF010000029.1:0-15819 GCA_964532845.1 uncultured Tissierella sp. | reverse complement strand
ATATATAAATCCAAGAAAAAATAGTATCCGTTCATCACCTGAATATCGTTATCTGATAACTGGAGTCCTTGCAAAAAGAGGATTATTAAGTCTTTTAGATAAGGAGGCAATATAATGTGTAATGAAAATAGAAAAAACAATTGCTTTGAATATATTGACTCGCAAATGCCAAGGGTACCTCTTAATCTTGTGGTAAATGGAGAGCGGGTTCAAGAGTTTGTAGATCCAACTATGACACTGTTGAATTTCTTGAGATTAAACCTAAAGCTATTTGGAACTAAAGAGGGCTGTGGCGAAGGGGAATGTGGTGCTTGTACTATAATTATGAATGGCAGAACTGTAACTTCTTGTCTAGTATTGGCAGTTGAAGCACAGGGATGGGAAATAACTACAGTAGAAGGATTATCTAAGGGTGGGCAATTGTCCATATTACAACAAGAATTTATAAAAGATGATGGATTACAATGTGGTTTTTGTACTCCTGGGATGTTAATGGCTGCAAGAAATCTTTTGGATAGAAACAATAATCCAACTACTGAGGAAGTAAAGGAAGCTATTGCAGGAAATTATTGCCGTTGTACTGGATACCAAACTATTATAAAAGCAATTCTATCGGCAGCAAAACGAGAGAGAGAGGAGTTGATATAATGGATAAGAAAGAATTTAGACATATTGGTAAATCGCCAGATAGATCTGAAGCTATGGAAAAAGTAACAGGTCGAGCAACTTATGTTCATGATTTGGAATTACTAGGTATGTTATATACAAAGGCCTTACACTCCCCTTATGCTCGAGCAAGAATAGTTTCTGTTGATATATCAGCGGCCATTGCTCTTCCGGGAGTTAAAGCGGTATTAACAGGCGAAGATACAAATCACCTTATAGGCTTATATATGATAGATAAAAGAATTATTGCTAAAGATTTTGTAAGATATCAAGGAGAAGTAGTAGCTGCTGTTGCTGCTGTAGATGAAGCAACTGCAGAACAAGCGGTTTCATTAATTAAGATAGAATATGAAGAACTACCATCGGTTCAGACAATAGATGAAGCGTTAGAAGCTAAAATATTGGTTCATGAAGACATAAATGATTTGGAATATATGTCAGCTGTAGCTCATCCGAAAAAGGATTCCAATATTGCTAGCTGGAACACAACGTTGAGAGGTGATGTGGAAAAGGCTTTTGAAGAATCAGACTTTGTCTTTGAAGATGAATTAAGTTTACCTGCAGCAGCACATACACCTTTAGAAACCCACGTTGCTATAGCACAGGCTGACCCTTATTCAAACAAATTGAAGATTTGGTCATCAGCACAATCTCCATTTGCCATCTCACAATTAATGGCAAAATCCTTTGGAATTAAAGAGTCTGAAATCCAAGTTATAGTACCTTATATAGGAGGAGGCTTTGGAGGTAAGGCTGGAGTTCATTTAGAGCCACTAGTTGCCCTATTATCAAAGGCTTGTAATGGCCGCCCTGTTAAATATAGAGCAACTCGTGAAGAGGAGTTTAATCAATTGCCTTTAAGGGCAGGAATGAGAGGAAGAATAAAGACTGGTGTAAATAAAGATGGTAAAATAAATGGAATGAGAATATATTTTGACTGGGATAGCGGAGCTTATGCAGACTATGGAGTAAATGTCGGTAAGACTGCTATTTATTCTGGTGCAGGAGCATATGAAATACCAAATATTGAAATACATTCAAGAACTCTTTATACAAATAAAACATTCTCTACAGCATATAGAGGATTTGGTCATCTAGAAACCCACTGGGTATTAGAAAGACATTTGGATTTAATATCCCAAAAAATTGGTATGAATCCTTATGATTTCCGTATGGTAAATATATTGGAACCAGGTAAAATTACTATCACTGGTGATGTAATAACTGAATCCACAGGCAGTCCTTCTGATTGCTTAAAAGCAGTAGCGGATGAAATTGGTTGGACTGGATATCAAACTGAGGAAGAAAGAGAAGCTCAGAGAAAGACAGGAAAAATTAGGGGTAAAGGAATTGCAGTATTACAAAAGGCTCCATCTATGCCAACTACTACAGCTACAGCATCAATTATCCAAATGGATAGTGACGGAAAGGCAAAGGTTATGATTGGAGCAGTAGACATGGGTCAAGGAGCAAACACTGCTATGAGACAAATTGCTGCTGAAGTTTTGGATATACCATTGGAGGATGTTGAAGTAATATGGGAAGCTGATAGCCATAAGAATCCTTATGACTGGCAAACAGTTGCTTCTAAATTCACCTTTATGGGGGGCAATGCAGTTATAAAGGCTGCAGAAGATCTAATTAAGCAACTTAAGGAAGTGGCCGCTCAAATATTAAGATGTGATGTAAGTAAATTGGCACATAAAGATGGGTATATCTATCATGTTCACCTTAAAGACCATAAATTACCTTATGGTAAACTTGCAAGAGGATATGCTTATGAAAACGGCAATGCCATAGGTGGAGTTGTTATTGGTAGAGGTTCCTATATTGCTGATGGACTTACAAATCTGGATGCAGAAACAGGTCAAGGACGTCCAGGGTTAGTATGGACTTTTGGTGCACATGGAGTTGATTTAGAAGTAGATATAGAAACTGGAGATGTTCATATATTTAAAATAGCATCTGAATTTGATGTAGGGCAGGTTATTAATAGAAAACTAATTGAAGGCCAAGTAGTGGGTGGAGTGCTTCAAGGAATTGGTTCAGCCCTATATGAAGGTCTGAAATTTGCTCCTAATGGTAAATTGATGAATCCAAGCTTTACAGACTATAAGATACCAACAGCAAAGGATATTCCTGATGAGATGATTCCAATCTTCGTTGAAAACCCTCAATTTGATGGACCTTTTGGAGCAAGAGGGGTTGCGGAGCATCCAATGATTTCAGTTCCATCTTGTATAGGTAATGCTTTATATGATGCTTTGGGAATAAACTTCTATAAGCTTCCATTAAATGCTGAAAACATAGCATTAGCAATTGCTAATGGTAAAGAAGTTACAGAGTAAAAAATAGATTAAAGATGAGAATCCATAAGGATTCTCATCTTTTTTAAGCATTGTGGACAGTTCTTTTACTCTAATTTCCCATTTTATGTATCTAACGATTATTTTATATAAAATTCATGATATACTGGTATTATTGGGTATAAAATCTATTAGTATAAGTATAGTAATGATAGAAGGAGGCAATTATATGGGTTTAATAAAAGCTATTTCAAGTGCAATAGGCGGTTCCTTAGCAGATTCCTGGTTGGAGGTAATTGAACCGGATGATATGGGTGATAATACGGTCTTTACATCAGGAGTAATGGTTAGAAAAGATGATAGAAGAGGGTCCAATAGAAAAGGAACAGCTGATACTATATCAAATGGTTCTATTATACATGTTTATCCTAATCAATTTATGATGCTTGTAGATGGTGGTAAGGTTGTAGATTATACTGCTGAGGAAGGCTACTATAAGGTTGATAATTCATCTCTACCTTCACTATTTAACGGTACATTCAAAGATGCCCTTAAGGAATCCTTTCAACGTATAAAATTTGGTGGTGTTACACCAACTGCTCAAAAGGTATTCTATATCAATCTTCAAGAAATAAAAGGAATCAAATTTGGAACTCCAAATCCACTAAACTATTTTGATGACTTTTATAACTCAGAATTGTTCTTAAGAACTCATGGAAACTACTCCATAAAGATAACGGATCCTTTGTTGTTCTTTAGGGAAGCAATTCCTAGAAATATGAGCAAAGTTGAAATACAAGATATTAATGAACAGTATCTATCTGAGTTTTTAGAGGCATTACAATCCGCTATGAATCAGATGTCTATAGATGGTATAAGAATATCTCACGTTCCTTCTAAAGGAAGAGAATTAAGTAAATATATGGCTGATATCCTTGATGAAGAATGGAAAAAGAACAGGGGTATGGAAGTTCAAGCTGTGGGAATATCCTCTATTTCCTATGATGATGAATCCAAGGAATTAATTAATATGAGAAATAAAGGGGCTATGCTTGGAGATCCAAGTGTACGTGAAGGTTATGTTCAAGGCTCAATAGCCAGAGGAATAGAAGCTGCAGGCTCAAATGAAGGAGGAGCTGCACAAACCTTCATGGGAATGGGTATGGGAATGCAGACTTCGGGTGGTTTTATGGGAGCTGCATCAGCTTCAAATCAAAGACAAATGGAAGAAGAACGCACCCAAAAGGCTCAAAATAATGTTAAAGAAGATAAGGACTCCTGGTTCTGCACAGAATGTGGAGCTAAAAACACTGGAAAGTTCTGTTCGGAATGTGGTACTAAAAGAGCTACACCAAACAAAGCTAAATGTTCAAATTGTGGATTTGAGCCTGAAGGAGAAACTCCAAAGTTCTGTCCTGAATGTGGAGAAAAATTTTAGGTAAAGGGGTTGAATCATGGCGACTACTAGTTATAAATGTCCCAGCTGTGGTGCTGGCATCCATTTTAAGCCAGCTTTAAAAAAGTTTAAATGCGATTATTGTCTAAGCGAGTATACAGAAGAGGAAATTGCATCCTTGAGTAAAGAAGAATCTGAGGAAAACCGCCATGACCATAAAGAAACCGAGTCTCAAAAGGATGAGAAATTACAGGGATATATATGTAATAGCTGTGGGGCTGAAGTTGTAACAGATGATACAACAACTGCAACCTTTTGTTACTATTGCCATAATCCGGTAATTCTTTCCTCGAGGCTAGAAGGAGAGTTTAAACCTAGAAAGATGATACCTTTTAAAGTAGATAAGGAAAGTGCAAAGAAGAGCTTCTTGCAGTGGGCGGGAAATAAAAAATTCGTTCCAAGAGACTTTACTTCCTCATCTCAACTAGAAAAAATAACAGGAGTCTATTTACCCTATTGGTGGGTGGATACAAAAGCTGAAATAGACTACATGGGAGAAGGTAAAAATGTTAGGGTATGGAGAACTGGTGACAGAGAATATACTGAAACAAAGAAGTATGAAATAGTAAGACAAGGAGAAATGGACTTAAATAATGTTGGGGAAGTTGCTTTTACTAAGATAGATAGGGCTTTACTGAATGGGATATTACCATATAGAGAAACTGAGACTGTAGAGTTCTCAAAACCTTATCTTTCTGGTTTCTTTGCTGAGCAATACGATGTCACTAAGGAGCAGGCCGAACCAATGATTGAAGGACAAATCAACAGATACTTCTCTTATTTGAAAAATGAACTAGTAAGTGGATATGACCAGGTTAGGGTAATTAATGATGATTTGCAAATCAAAGATAAACAGTGGAACTATACACTTCTTCCTGCCTGGATTTTAACTTATAATTATCATGGCAAGGCTTATGTATTTGCTGTAAATGGTCAGACGGGAAAATCTTATGGTGAACTTCCTCTTTCGAATAAAAGGCTTAATTCTGCATTTGGAATAATATTTGGAGTTACATTCATTGCTCTTTTAATAGGAGGGATGATTATATGGTAATTAAAAGATTTAATAAAACATTATTATCAATTACCCTGCTACTCCTTCTGATATTTTCCAATACTTTAATAGTAAATGCTTACAAGGAACTGGTCTTTGATGAAGCTGGACTCTTTTCAAGTGATGAAAGAGTATCCTTAGAAAATGAAGCTAATGCTTTGTCTGAAGAATACAATATGGATATTGTTATTACAACAACAAATGATGCAGGTGGAAAATCATCAAGAGAATATGCAGATGATTATTTTGACTATAATGGCTTTGGCCAAGGTACAGATAGAGATGGAATATTATTTCTAATCGATATGGACAATAGAGAGGCCTATATCTCAACCTCGGGAATAGGTATAAGATACTTAACTGACCAAAGAATAGAAGGAGTGCTAGATGAAGTCTTTGACTCAGGACTTGCAGATGGAGATTATTATGGTGCCGGAATGGGATTCTTAACCAAAACTCGTTCATATCTTCAAGCTGGTATACCGTCAAATCAATATAGTGCTGATGAAAAGGAGCCAAATAGACTAACTTTGTTTGATGTACTAATTGGACTAATTGGAGGTACAGCAACAGGTGGTATGTTTTATGGAACTACAAGGTCTAGTTATAAGTTTAGGAATCCTGGAAATCCATTTTCCTATAGAAATAATAGTATAATAAATGTAGCTCAAAATGAAGATAAATTAATAGATAGCTTTGTAACCCATAGAATAATACCAAGACCACCTACAGGCGGAGGAGGACTTGGTGGAGGTGGAGGAAGAAGTACAACTCACCGCTCATCCAGTGGAAGGACTCATGGAGGCGGGGGAAGGAAGTTTTAAGTCAATTGACAATGGACAGTTTACAATTGACAATTAAAAGATTGAAAAAATTATATTAAAAATAATAATTAGGAATGCTTAGCGTGCATTCCTAATTTTTATTTTCTTACTTAGATATTTTTAAAATGTCCAATTACCCTTTTCAAATAACTTAACTTCTGTTCCATCTTTCTCGTATGCTGTAATTTCTAGCTCGGGGCCGCCTACCATGAAATCTACGTGGATTAGGCTGTGATTTGCTCCTCTATTTAGGAGTTCTTCTTCGCTTGCTTTTGATCCGTCTCTCATGGCATATCCATAAGCTTTTCCAAGGGCAAAGTGGCAGGATGCATTTTCGTCAAATAGAGTGTTGTTAAACAGGATACCAGTATTTGAAATAGGTGAATTGTCCTGAACTAGTGCAATTTCGCCTAAGTATTTTGCACCTTCATCGTTTTCCATAAGCTTCTCTAAAACCTCATAACCCTTTTCGGCATAGAAATCTACAACCTTTCCATCTTTGAACTCAAATCCAAAGTTCTCAACCATTTTTCCATTTAGGCTTAATGTCTTAGTAGCCTTCAACTTACCGTTTACTTTAAGTCTATGAGGAGTAGTAAATACCTCTTCAGTAGGCATATTTGCTACATAGGAATCTCCTTTTTGACTCTCCTTAGAGCCTCCCATCCAAAAGTGACCTTCGGCTAGATATACTTCTAGGTCTGTACCAGGTCCTTTTAATACTAACTTTTCAAACTGCTTTTCATTTAAATAATTCTTATATTTCTTAAGGTTTTTATCATGCTCTTCCCAAGCTTTGACAGGATCTTCCTGGTCTACTCTTGTAGCTTGGAACACCTTCTCCCAGAGCTTTTCTACAGCAGCCTCAGTTTCTAGTTCTGGAAAAACTGATTTTGCCCATGGGATTGATGGCATAGCAATTATAGTCCATTTGGTTATCCCGGTCATTCTATATTTCATAACTGGTGCAGTAGCTTGAGAGGTTGATTTTTGACTCTTGGCTACTAAGTTCCCATCTATATCCTTTAATAACTCAGGATTTGGAGCGCCAATAAAGAGATGATGATAATTATCTTCATACATTGCCCCTAGAGCATCAACTTTCCATTTAGGATAGTTTTCAAAGACAAAATCTTTACCATAATTGTAACGGATTAAAGTCATTTCATCGTCGTTAAATTGGAACTCAACATGTTTTGCTCCAGCTTCATATGCTTTTTTCATAATTTTTCTTGCAAGAGGAAGGGTGTCTAAATTTCCACCTATGATAAGGCCTTCGCCCTCTTTTAGATTGATTCCGGTTTTTACTGCAAGTTCAGCATACTTCTCTAAATTTTTATCTAGGTCCATAATCTTTGCCCCCTAATGATTTCTATATGGTTATTACGAATAGGAAAGTCCTACTATTTAAATCTTTATTCTAAGGATTTTCCGTATATGAGTAACAAGAAAAGCTACATTTTACGTTTCTTTAGTAGCTTTTCTTATTTTAACATATATTATGTTTTAAAACATTAGAAATCCTCGTTTATGACCTTTATAAATATATTCACATCTTCATCAAAACTCAAGTCATTAACTGCAGGTCCATCTATAACTTCCCCATCAACAGTAAACCTTGAGCCGTGACAAGGACAATCCCAGGAGGTTTCTGCACTATTGAAGTTCAGTTCACAACCCATATGTGTACATGTTGTATTGACTAAGTGAAGCTCTCCTTTATCGTCCCTGTATGCTCCAGCTCTTTTACCATCTACTTCTACTACCTTTCCTTGGCCAGGCAAAATCTCTATATCCTTTGGAGGGTTTTCCAACTTGCAATCTATTAGCTGTCCAGCTACATTAACGTTTTGTACAACAAACTCCTTTGCTGCAGTTAAACTTGTTTTTCTAGAAGGAGTATAAACATCAAGCCAAGGATTTTCGCCATTGGTAATTAAATCTCTAAGAATTATCGATGCAACAGTACCGTTGGTCATTCCCCATTTTTGAAATCCAGTAGCAATATATAAATTTGGAGTGTCCTGGCTATATAAACCAATATAAGGAATACCATCTAGTGTCATACAATCCTGAGTTGACCATCTATAAGGTATAGCTTCAACAGTGAATAAGTCTCCTGCAAAATTTGCTAAAGCCTTATAATGATTAGAAGTATCCTCTCCTTGCCCTGTTTTGTGGTCCTCGCCGACAACTAGAATAAGCTCTGTATCTTCAGATGAATAACCCCTGATAGATCTTGTAGGCTCTTCTGCATTTATATACATTCCTCCAGGAAATTTTTCTTTGGCTTTAATAGCCACAACATATGACCTCTCCTGATATATCTTTGAAAAATACATATGATGTTTATTGTAGAAAGGATAATGACTAGCTATTACCACTATCTTTGCCTTAATGGTTTTTCCCTCATTAGTTGTAATGATATAATTATCATCTTCATCTTGATCTAATTCAACAGCTCTGGTATTTTCAAATATCTGTACTTTTTTTTCTTCAACTAATTTGCTGAGAGATAGCATATATTTTCTAGGATGAAATTGGGCTTGGTTTTCAAATTTTAGTGCTCCCTTTACTTCTAAGCCTAAAGGTATGTCTTCTACAAAGCTAGCTTTTATACCTAAACCTGATGCTGCTTTTGCCTCATTTTTTAGACTTTTTACCATATCATCCTTAAGAGTATATATATAGGCATCCTGGGATTCCAAATCACACTCTATCTTATTTGTAAGGATGATATTCTTAATTTCTTTAATGGCATATTCATTAGACTTGGCATATAACCTTGCAATGTCTTCTCCTGAAGTTCGTATCAATTTGTCATAGATTAAGCCATGTTGAGAAGTAACTTTTGCGGTGGTATGGGCTGTAGTTGCCTTCAATAATTTTCCGCCCTCTATGATTGCAATTTTTAAACCTTCATTCATCAATTGATATGCTGTTGAAATCCCTGCCATACCCCCACCTATAATAAGTAGATCTATGTCTAAATCATCTGCCAAAGCTGAGTAATTTGTATCTTCAGTTGAAGATATCCAGTAAGACTCCGGTGGGTCTTTAAAGTTCAAATATTTATTCTCCATACTTACCTCCAAAACTTATTAGTAGTAATTATCTTCCTCCCAAAATATAAAAATATGCAGATTAGCATAAATATCCTTGATGCTAAGTTTATATTAATTATTTGTAAAATCTATATAAATCTGTGACCTATATCACTGACTGAAAAATCCTTAACAGTTACAATTATACTAAGAAGAAAACCTCAAGTAGTTTTAAGAACTATTGATATAAATAGAGTTTAAGTAATAGAAAGGATGATTTTTATGAAGCAATGGGAAGGTTTTATAAAAGGTAATTGGAGCGAAAACATAGATGTTAGGGATTTTATCAATAAGAACTACACTCCATATGAAGGAAATGAAGAATTTTTAAACCAGCCATCAGAAAGGACAAAAGCTCTTTGGGATAAGGCTGAAGATATGATTAAAGCTGAGATTATGAGCGGAGAAGTAGATATTGATACTACAAGATTCTCAGGAATTAATAACTATGAACCTGGATATTTGGATAAAGACAATGAACTTATAGTAGGGTATCAAGCTGATGCTCCTCTAAAAAGAATAGTTAACCCTTATGGCGGATATAGGATGGTTAAAGATTCATTAGAGGCATACGGTAAGGAAATGGCGGAAGGGCTTGAAGAACACTTTAACAACTATAGAAAGACTCACAACCAAGGTGTATTTGATGCTTATACAAAGGATATGAGAACAGCAAGAACTGTAGGACTTCTAACAGGCCTTCCTGATGCTTATGGTAGAGGAAGAATTATTGGTGACTACAGAAGAATTGCTCTTTATGGTATAGATTTCTTAAAGAAAGAGAAGATGAAGGATAAGGAAAATGCAATAGGAAACGCTTTGGCAGATTTATTAAGACATAGAGAAGAATTATCAGAGCAAATAAGAGCACTTGATGAAATTAAAGAGATGGCTTTAAGTTATGGTATAGACATTTCAAAACCAGCAGTTAATGCTCAGGAAGCAGTACAATTTCTTTATTTTGGATATCTAGCTGCTATTAAGGAAAATAATGGAGCAGCAATGTCCTTGGGAAGAAACACTACATTTTTAGATGTTTATATTGAAAGAGATTTGAAATTAGGTCTAATAGATGAAGAAAGAGCACAAGAGCTTATTGATCAGTTTGTTATCAAATTGAGAATGGCAAGACACTTAAGAACTCCGGACTATAATGAGTTGTTTGCTGGAGATCCAAACTGGGTTACTGAATCAATTGGTGGTATGGGTGAAGATGGAAGAACATTAGTTACTAAGACATCCTATAGATTCCTTCATACTTTAACTAATCTTTCACCAGCACCAGAACCAAATATGACAGTTCTTTGGTCAAATGATTTACCTGAAAACTTCAAAGCCTATTGTGGAAAGATGAGTATAGAAACTGGCTCAATCCAATATGAAAATGACGACCTTATGAGACCAATATATGGGGATGACTATGCCATAGCTTGTTGTGTATCAGCTATGAGAGTAGGTAAGGAAATGCAGTTCTTTGGAGCAAGAGCAAATCTTGGAAAAGCTCTACTTTATGCAATCAACGGTGGAGTTGATGAAATGAAGAAGAATAAAGATGGCAGCCTTATTAAGGTAATAGAAGGAATAGATAGAATCGAAGATGAAGTACTAGATTATGAAAAGGTAATGGATAATTACAACAAAGTAATGGAGAAATTAGCCAACCTTTATGTAAATACGATGAATACTATCCACTATATGCATGATAAATATGCATATGAAAAGGGACAAATGGCTTTACATGATAGTGAGGTTCATAGATATATGGCCTTTGGAATAGCTGGTATTTCCATAGTTGCAGACTCTTTAAGTGCTATTAAATATGCAAAAGTGAAGCCAATAAGAGACGAAAATGGAATAACAATAGACTTCGAAATAGAAGGGGATTTCCCTAAATACGGAAACGATGATGATAGAGTAGATAATATAGCTGTTGAAATAGTTAATAAGTTCTCTTCTGAACTAAAGAAGACTCCAACATATAGAGATGCTGAACATACACTTTCAGTATTAACTATTACTTCAAATGTTGTTTATGGAAAGAAGACAGGTTCAACTCCAGATGGAAGAAAGAAAGGGGAACCATTTGCACCAGGTGCAAACCCTATGCATGGAAGAGATTCCAACGGTGCATTAGCATCCCTTAACTCAGTAGCAAAGCTTCCATATAAGGATATATGCCAGGATGGTATCTCAAATACCTTCTCCATAGTGCCAAATGCTCTTGGAAAGAGTATGGAGGAAAGAATAGATAAACTAGTTGCATTGATGGAAGGATACTTTGAGCAAGGTGCATTCCATTTAAATGTAAATGTATTAAATAGAGAGTTATTAATAGATGCAATGAATAATCCTGAAAAATATCCAACATTAACAATCAGAGTATCAGGATATGCAGTTCACTTTAACAGATTGACATTAGAACAAAAGAAAGAAGTAATATCAAGAACATTCCACGCCAGCTAATTCAGTAAAATCAATTACTTGTGGTTATAGATAAAGAAAGGTGATTTTTATGTTAGGAAGACTTCATTCAATAGAAACTATGGGATTAGTAGATGGTCCGGGAGTAAGAACAGTATTCTTTTTACAAGGTTGCCCTTTGAGATGTTCATACTGTCACAATCCAGACAGTCAAACGATGTTTTCAAAGACTTCAATATCCTCCCAAGAGGTTCTGGATTGGGCTAATAAATATAAATCCTACTATAAAAGATCCAAAGGAGGTATAACCTTCTCTGGGGGGGAACCTTTAATGCAGGGAGAATTTGTATTGGAAACCTTCAAATTGTTAAAGGAGAATGGATTCAATACATGTATAGATACCAGTGGTTATGGAGATAAAAGATTCTACAGAGAAATATTAAAATATACTGATACGGTGATACTTGATATAAAATCTTTAGACGATGCAGGATATAAGGACCTTACAGGAAAATCTATGAGTGGTTTCTACAATTTTCTTTCCTATATAAATGACTTTAAGGGAAAACTTTGGATAAGACACGTCATGGTGCCTGGACTAACAGATAATGAAGAAAGTATGTACAAATTATTTCATAAGATTGCCCATTTAAGTGAGAAGATTGAAAAAATAGAAATATTACCATATCATAAGATGGGTTTGGAAAAATATGAGGAACAAGGTTTAGAATATAAACTAAAAGGTATAGAAGAAATGGATGGAGAAATTGCCATGGAATTTCAAAATCTTTTAAATACATGGTTGAATGATCATAAGAATGGGGTAAATAAAACTAAAGAAATTGTATAAATAAATGGTATACTATATTGAAGGTGGAGCGAAACTCCACCTTTTTGAAATACCTAAAATGAGTATTCTTATGAGGTGAGGAAAATAGAAAAATGTAAAACATGCAAATTTTGTGGGAACAAAGGCTGTATACAAAGCGTACCTCTACTGGGAGCATTATCAAAAGAAGAGTTAGATATGATTTCAGAAGGAGTTGAGATCAGAGAGTATAAAAAAGGTGAAATAATATTTAAGTCTGGAGATAATGGAGACAGGCTTTTTATTGTATGCTCAGGAAGAATGAAGATTTATGCAAATCTTATAGATGGAAGGGAACAGATATTATATATATATTCTCCCGGAGATTTTGTAGGTGCCTTCAACCTAATCAAAGAAACTGAATTTAAATACAATGCAGAAGCCTTGGAAGCTACTACTATAAGCACGATATCCAAGAAGAAGTTTGATGAAATATTATTGATGAATCCTAAGATAACATTAAAAATATTAGAAAAGTCTTATGAAAGAGTTAGGTGGGCAGAGAGTCTGATCCAAAGACTAACATCTAACAATGCAGATGCAAAAGTAGCGGGGCTTTTACTAACCTTTGCAGATGAACTTGGTAAGGAAAGCAAGGAAGGTATTATCCTTGAGTTATCTATGAATAGGGAAGAAATGGGAAGTTATGCTGGAATGGCAAGGGAAACGATGACTAGAAAGCTAAACCAGTATAGAGAGGAAGGCTATATAGATTTTTCGGGAAATAAAGTAATTATCATAAAGAATCGCAAAGCTTTGGAGGAATTTCTAATAAATTAAGAAATAAAATATTTTTTTATTGCTATAATTATATTATTAACAAAGAAATTGTGTAATAATTGCAAGTTTTGACAATCCATTATTCATTTATAAAAGCGGGAAAATGTTTGCTTTTAGCACTTTAAAGAAACAATAGCAAGCAATAACCTTTATATTGTGCAATTTTATCAAAAGGGAGAATCTTTAAGTCAATTTGGAGTTCATTGAATTGTTTACTATTTGATATTTTTAACAAAAAAAGTTTCAAAGATTCCATTGACATTAATATTTACCCGTGTTATATTAGATAAATATTATAACTCTTGCAAGGTTAGAAAAATTTGAAAATTAAAACAATGACGAAGCGTGAACTATTAGTAGAATCTAGTACAGAGAGCTGGCATAGCTGAGAGCCAGTCGTGATTAAATAGGGATCTCTCACTTCTGAGTTGGATGGCTGAAACTAAGTAGGTCATAACGCTAGGCCCCGTTAAAAGGCTAAGGTTTAAAGGATAATCCTTAAGAACCTAGTGAGGTAATTACCGTGAGGTAATTATTTGTAGAGTGGTATCGCATTATATGCCTCTACATGTGAGAGAACATGTAGAGGCTTTTTTTATACATATTCACTCATTGTAGAGCAATAAGAAATTATAAAAGGAGTGTTAATAATGAAAAAGAAAATAACAGCAATGCTATCATTGGTATTGGTATTAAGTTTATTAGCAGGATGTGCATCGGGTGGATCTAATAATTCAGCAACAAGTGGAGACACTATAAAGATAGGTGTTAACTATGAGTTAACAGGTGCAGTAGCAACATATGGTGTAAGCTTAAACGATGGAGCTAAGTTGGCATTTAAAGAAATAAATGCTGCTGGAGGAATACTTGGTAAACAAGCAGAAGTAATAACTGTTGACAACAAATCAGAAGATACAGAGTCAGCTAACGTATCAACAAGATTAGCAACAAGAGATAAAGTAGTAGCATTATTAGGACCTGCAACTTCAGGAAATACAAAAGCTGCTTCACCAGCTGCAAATCAAAACAAAATTCCTTTGATTTCAGCTTCAGCAACAGCAGATGACGTTACAGTAGATGCAAATGGTAATGTAAGAGAATATATATTTAAAACTTGTTTCAGTGATTCCTTCCAAGGAGTTATGATGGCAGAATTTGCTTTAGGAGATTTAGGTGCAAAGAATGCTGCAATCCTTGGTGATACAACTAGTGATTATGCTGTTGGACTTGCTAGAGCATTTGAAGAAACATTTACAAATGGTGGCGGAACAGTTATAACTAAAGAAGCATATGCAGCAGGAGATACAGATTTTAATGCAGTATTAACTAACTTAAAAGGAAAGAACCCAGAAGTAATTTACATCCCAGGATATTATGAAGAAGTTGGTCTAATCGTAAGACAAGCAAGAAATCTTGGAATTACAGCTCCAATACTTGGTGGAGACGGTTATGAATCCCCTAAGTTAACTGAAATAGCTGGAGCAGATACATTACATGATGTTTACTATTCAAGCCACTATTCATCAAATGATACTGCAGAAAATGTAGTAAAGTTTAACGAAGCATTTGAAGCTGAATATGGTAGAAAAGCAGATGCTTTCAATGCATTAGGTTATGACATGGTTTACTTCTTAAAAGACGCATTTGAAAGAGCAGGAGAGGCTGATTCAGAAAAACTTAAAGTAGCTCTAGAAGCAACTGAAGGTTTCGTAGGAGTTACAGGAGTTCTTTCAATAGATGAATTCCACAACCCAGTTAAGTCAGTAACTATCATTGAAATGGTAGAAGGAGTTCCAACATTCTTAAAGAAGTTAGATCCTAAATAGTTAATGTAAGTATGTCTTTAGAGGGTACTCCCTCTAAAGACTTTGTTTGATAGAAGGGGTGTTACAAAAAAATGGAACAAATTATTCAACAGTTGATAAATGGTGTATCCCTAGGAAGCATCTATGCTCTAATTGCATTGGGTTATACAATGGTGTATGGTATCTTAAGTTTAATAAACTTTGCACATGGTGATATTTACATGATAGGTGCATTTGTGGGGTATGCTTTAACAACCTTTCTAGGGTTAGGGTTCTTACCTTCACTAATATTAGCAATGATAGCTTGTAGTATATTAGGTATGATAATAGAAAAAATTGCTTATAAGCCTATGAGAAAATCATCCAAAATAGCCATACTAATAACAGCAATAAGTGTGTCATTATTCTTACAATATATTATGGTATATTTTGTTGGTCCTGAAACCAGGACATTCCCAAACGTGCTTGAAAGCAAACAAATTACTTTATTTGATGGTAATGTAATTCTTTACTCAAAAAACATATATATACTAGC
>CAZHLF010000028.1:0-15848 GCA_964532845.1 uncultured Tissierella sp. | reverse complement strand
CCAGCTAATCCAAATATGGATATTTGTGATATTGAAGCTATTTCAAATATTGCTCACCAAGTAGAAGGATGTAAGGTAGTTGTAGACAATACATATTGTACACCTTATATTCAGAGACCCTTGGATTTAGGTGCAGATGTAGTAGTTCATTCAGCAACAAAATATCTAAATGGACATGGGGATGTTATAGCTGGTTTTGCTGTAGGAAGGCAAGAATTTATAAACCAAGTAAGATTAGTTGGAATTAAAGATATGACAGGTGCATCTCTTAGTCCTTTTGATGCATACTTAATAAATAGAGGAATGAAGACACTAGATTTAAGAATGGATAGACACTGTTCAAACGCTCAAAAGGTAGCAGAATTTCTTGAAGCTCATCCTTCAATCGATAATGTTCAATTTCCAGGGCTTAAGAGCTTTAAACAATATGAATTAGCTAAAAAGCAGATGCTGCTTCCTGGAGCAATGATAGCCTTCGAATTAAAGGATGGCTTGGAAGCAGGTATTAAGCTTATGAATACTGTTGAATTATGTACATTGGCAGTTAGCTTAGGGGATACAGAGACATTGATACAACATCCTGCCAGCATGACCCACTCTCCATATACACCAGAGGAGAGAGCTGAAGCAGGCATCTCAGAAGGGCTAGTAAGACTATCAGTAGGACTTGAAGATTCAGATGATATAATTGCAGATTTAAAACAGGCTTTGGATCAATTAGTATAGGAAAAAAAGGGGGTCAATTCACCACGAATTGACCCATTAGATTTACTTCTTAAGTATTTTCTTAAATAGATTTGACATTATATTCTTATCATTGGAATTCTCTTCTTTAGAGCCCCATTCTTTAATCTTCTTTGGCTTTTTACCATCACAACAACTAGACATACTAAACCCCCTCTTGTGTAATAATCTAAGTATACCAGAATCCATAATAAAAGTATAGTAAATTACTAGGATATCTTTGGAGAAAAGAAAGCAAAAAAACTCCCTGGACTAGATCAGGGAGTTGAATTTTTTAGCCGATTCCTCCGTAGAAGATACCTGCTATATATACGAATATTGTTATACCACAGAAAATGTACTTACCAGCTGGGATAAACCATCCGCCTAGAGTTTTTTCTCTGCCCATTTGAACTTGGCTATATACGAATTTGTCTCCACATACCCAGAAGAACATAAGACCTGCAAGCATTGCACCTAGAGGAACTACATAGATACTCATAACGTCCATCCAAGTACCAAGTACATTACCATTTTCTACAAACAGGCCTACTACGAATCCTATTATTAGTACTGTGGCAACAGCCTTTGTTCTGGAGAAGTTAAATCTGTTTTGTAATGCTTCTATAGGTGTTTCAAATAGGTTAACTAAGGATGTAATACCTGCAAAAGCTACTGCTATAAAGAATATTATAGCTACTATTTGTCCGCCTGGCATTTGCTTAAATATTTCAGGCATTGTAATGAACATTAGTGGAGGACCAGCTGCTGGGTCCATTCCAAATGCAAATACTGAAGGAAGTATTACAAGTGAAGCTAATGTAGCTGCAATAGTATCAAATATTGCAACAAATGTAGCTGACTTTACAACATCTTCACTATCTTTTAAATAACTACCATAAACTATAGTACCCGATCCTGCTATGGATAAGGAGAAGAAAGCCTGACCCATGGCATATACCCATGTTTTTGGACTTAAGATTGCTGACCAGTCAGCATTAAACATAAATTCATATCCTGCCATTGCTCCTGGTAAAAATGCTACTCTAATAGCTAGTACAACGAAAAGTAGGAAGAATGCTGGCATCATGAACTTGTTGATTTTTTCAATTCCAGCTGAAATTCCTGCATTCATTACGAATAATGTAACTACTATTGCTAACATGTGCCAGCCAAGGCTTCCGAAAGGTCCAGCTATTTGGCCGAAATATGCACCGCTATCTGGTGAGTTAACAACTGCACCGGTAAAAGCTCCAATCAAGAATCTAAGTATCCAACCTACTACAACTGCATATCCGATAGCTATTCCTAATGAACCAATAACAGGAATAAGCCCAATTAAATCTCCATGTTTCTTGCCTTTCATTTCCAATGCTTTTTTAAATGCTCCAAGAGGACCTGTTCTCATAGCCCTTCCAAAGGACATTTCCCCTATAACTCCTGTAAAACCAAGTAAGAATACACATGTAAAATATGGTACTAAGAAAGCGAATCCCCCAAATTGCCCTACTCTAAATGGAAACAACCAAATGTTTCCCATACCAACTGCCGAACCAACACATGCTAAAATAAATCCCAGACGATTGCTAAAGGTATCTCTGTTTTCTATTTTGACTTGATTTTTATTATCCATCTTACACCTCTTTTTCTAAAGTATTGTGAAAGTTGTGGATCTATTTTAATGGCTCAAGACTAGCTTGGAAGTGACGAAGTACAGCTGGTTCCCATGTAATCTTATATCCCTTAATTTCATTTGCTCTTTCTTTAATTGCGATTAATGCATCAGCCATAATATCAAAGTGAGCTTGAGTATATACTCTTCTTGGAATTGCAAGTCTTGTAAACTCGAAAGTTGACTCTAATTGCTTTCCAGTATCAGGATCATTTCCAAGCATATAGGAACCTATATCACAAGTTCTGATTCCAGCTTCAATATATAGTTCTACTGCAAGAGCTTGACCTGGGTATTCATTGTAAGGTATATGTGGGAACATAGCCTTAGCATCAACGAATACACCGTGACCACCAACAGGTGATTGGTAAGCAATCCCTGCATCATCAAGTTTTGATGCCAAGTATTCTATCTGACCAATTCTATATCTAAGTTGATCTTCATCTAATCCTTCATATAAACCGATTGCTAATGCTTCTAAGTCTCTTCCTGAAAGACCTCCATATGTTGTAAATCCTTCAAATGAAATAGTATTAGCCTTTGCTTTTTGGTATAGTTCCTTGTTGTTTTTAATTCCTAAAAGACCACCCATATTTACTATAGCATCTTTTTTAGCACTCATTGTAAACATATCAGCATAGCTAAATGTTTCTCTGATTATTTCTTTAATAGATGAATTCTTGAATTCTTCTTCTCTTTGCTTTACAAAATATGCATTTTCTGCAAATCTAGCAGCATCTATACATAGAGGGATATCATATTTCTTACATATAGCTGATACCTCACGAATATTTTGTACTGATACTGGTTGACCTCCTGCAGAGTTGTTTGTGATTGTCATTACAACTAATGCAACCTTTTCTTTTCCATGTTCATTTATTAATCTTTCAAGTTTTTCTACATCCATATTTCCCTTGAAAGGTGCTCTGATAGCTGGATTTCCAGCTTCTGCAACTACACAGTCAATTGCTCTGGCGCCTGCTAATTCAACGTGAGCTCTAGTAGTATCAAAGAACATATTTGATATTGATACTTTTCCAGGTCCCATTAAAAGGCCAAATAATACTTTTTCTGCTGCACGACCTTGGTGAACAGGTTGAATGTACTCGTAACCAAAGATGTCCTTACCAGCTTCTAATAGTCTGAAATAGCTTCTTCCGCCAGCATAAGCTTCATCGCCTCTCATAACTCCTGCCCATTGAGTATCACTCATAGCATTTGTTCCACTATCTGTTAAAAGGTCAATATAAACGTCTTCTGCCTTTAAATTGAAAAGATTGTAATTTGCTTCCTTGATTTTTTCCAATCTTTCCTCTTTGTTTAAAACCTTGATAGTTTCTACCATTTTAATTCTAAATGGTTCTGGTACATACTTAATAGCCATTATAATTCCTCCTTTTATCATCCCATACATGCAAATGTTTTCCTGGTAATTATATTATCATGTTGATAATAAATATGCAATGTATTAATAAAAAATTCTTAAATATTAAGTTATAATTTAAGAAAAAGTGTAAAATAATACTAAAAAGTAATAAAAATTCTTAAATGGATAAAATAATTGCAATAAATCTATTATGTTGATAAAATATTATTGTTGGTATAAAATGTTGATAGAAATATAAATGGGACTTCATTGGAGGAGATATTATGGAAAATGATATATTAAATTATTATATAGAACTTGTGGAATTTATTGGACTAACAATTGGACCTGATTATGAAGTGGCTTTATATGATTTGAGAAATGATGATAAATCAATAATAGCTATAGCAAATGGACATATAACAGGCAGGAGTGTAGGGGCACCACTAACTGAAGCAGCCTTAAAGGCGATTCAGCAAAAGGAATATCAAAATATTGATTCCAAAGTAAACTTCACATCTTTTTCACATAAAAATAAAGTGCTGAGATCATCTATACAATATATAAAGGACAGCAAAGATGAGCTGATAGGTCTTCTTTGCATTAACTTTGATGATTCAAATTATGTTGATCTTACAAAGAAAATTATGAGTCTTTGCCATCCAGATGAAATGATACAAAAAACTAAGTTTGAAAGGGTTGAAAATCTACAGCCAACTGAAGAATCTGATAGTATAGGAACTAGCATGGAAGAGGTGGCTGATTTAATACTTAAAAAGATTACAAAAGAAAACGCTATACCTTTAGATAGATTAACTAAGGATGAAAGAATCAATGTTGTTAAGGCATTAGATGATAAGGGAATATTTATGCTTAAAGGCTCCGTTCCTTATGTAGCAAAGCTTCTATATAGCTCTGAAGCTACAATTTATAGATATTTAAACGATTTAAAAGAGTCATAAGAGAGACAAGAGGTTGGGTTGTAAGAAAAATAACAACCCGACCTCTCTTTACATATGATGACTATAGTGATAGTATTGATATGTAGTTAATATAACTTTTATCTAAACATCTTGTTAGGTGAGGTTACTACGTGGAAATATGCTACTGCCCAGAAATGTCCAAAGACACCAATGGGTCAGCAGGTACTGCCGAATTAAGGCTTTACTTAATGTAGCTGGTGTATCCTAAGCCACGCAGAGCCAAAACTCAACGGTAGGGGTGGTTTTTTAATGTCCAGATTTCCCTTCCATTGGTGGGGATTTTTTAATTGAAAGGAAGGTGTATGCTATGGATTCTGGTCCGTTACCTAGTAAGAAAAAAATAAAACAAAGATTAAGAGCCGTAGCATGCATAACGGCGGTACGGCTCCAATAGGAGGTACTAAAATGGAAAAAAGAATTATGGAGATGATTAATGAAAACAAGGCTTATGAAATAAGAAAAGAGCTTATGGAAATGAATATTGTAGATATTGCTCAAGTCCTCGAGGAAGTTGATAAGCATCAACTGGTAAGGATTTTTAGAATTTTGCCTAAAGATATTGCAGCAGGTGTATTTTCTTATTTTTCTACAGAAGCACAACAACATATTATAGAAGCTATTACTGATAATGAAATTAAAGATATAGTAGATGAACTCTTCCTTGATGATGCAGTTGACTTTATTGAGGAAATGCCAGCAAATATAGTAAAAAAGGTCTTAAAGAATACTGATGAAAATCTTAGAAAGAAAATTAATCAGTTCTTAAATTACCCTGATTATTCAGCTGGAACACTAATGACAATTGAGTATGTGGACCTTAAAAAGGAAATGACAGTAAGGGACGCCATAGAGCATATTAAAAAAACTGGTGTAGATAAAGAAACTATTAATAATTGTTTTGTCATCGATGCTAATAGAAAACTTGAAGGCGTAATTTCTATAAGGAAACTAATCTTAAGTGATGAAGGAAGTCTTATAAAAGATATATTCAATGATGATGTGATTTTCTGTAAGACATTGGATGATCAGGAATATGCTGCTCAACTTTTCAAGAAATATGACTTAACTACTCTGCCAGTTGTAGACAATGAAAATAGACTGGTTGGTATAATAACAGTAGATGATATAGTTGATATTATTGAACAGGAAAATACAGAGGATATTCAAAAGATGGCTGCTACACTACCTTCAGATGAGCCCTATCTAAAGACAGGGGTATTTGATTTGGCAAAGCATCGAATCATATGGCTTTTGGTATTGATGATTTCAGCAACACTGACACAAAATATAATTGGAAAATTTGATGATATAATTCAATCCGTAGTAATACTTGCATCTTTTATACCTATGCTAATGGATACAGGCGGAAATGCCGGCTCTCAATCATCCTCCCTAATAATTCGAGGATTGGCACTAGGAGAAATAACAATTAAGGATTCCCTTAGTGTTTTGTGGAAGGAATTTAGAGTAAGTGTAGTAGTTGGATTCCTTTTAGCCTTGCTTAATTTCTTGAGAATATTTTACCTGGTGAAGGTGGAATTTGCAATAGCTCTAACAGTAAGCCTAACATTATTCTTTACAGTAATCATTGCTAAAGTAGTTGGGGGAGTATTGCCAATTGGAGCAAAATTATTAAAGCTGGATCCAGCAATTATGGCCAGTCCTTTGATTACTACCGTAGTTGACACCTTTGCTTTGATTATATATTTTTCAATGGCGACTTTATTTATGGGCCTTTAAGAATATAAGGTCATACATTAATTCTCTTTTTTGAAGGGATTAATGTATGACCTGCTTTATTTTTTGCAAATTTATGGTATAAATAAAGATAGTGGCATTGGAAATATTAAACACAAAGGAGAAATGAATACATGAAACCAAGTATAAATTCAAAAATTTCTATAATAGGTGTAGCTACAGACTTAGGTGCAGGAACTCCAGGAGTAAGTTTAGGACCTTCTGCCATTAGATATGCAGGACTTGCTGACAGACTTAAGAGTATTGGTTATGAAATTGAAGACGAAGGGGATATAGTAGCCAGCAGGCCATATGAACAAATAGATGAAAGTGGAAAATTGAGATTTCTTGATGAAGTTACAAGGGTAAATACCGAGTTATGCAATAAAGTGGATGAAGTGATGAAAAAAGGAAGATTTCCTCTTGTATTAGGAGGAGATCATAGCATAGCCATTGGTACAATTGCTGGAGTATTGCAGCATAAGAAAAACCTGGGTGTAATCTGGTTTGATGCCCATGGAGATATAAATACAGAGGATACCTCCCCTACAGGAAATATTCACGGTATGCCCGTTGCAGTAGCCTTAGGATTAGGTCATGAAAGACTTACATCAATTGGAGGAAAGGATTCTAAGTTAAGGGCTGATAAACTTGTATATATTGGATGTAGGGATTTGGATTTAGGAGAGAGAAGAATCCTAAAGAAGCTAGGGATAACAGTATTTACAATGCATGAGATAGATAGATATGGAATGAGTGATGTAATAGACAGAGCCATTGAAATAGCAGGAAAGGGTACTGAAGGAATCCATGTAAGCTTTGATTTAGATAGTTTGGATCCTGCAATAGTAGAAGGTACTGGAACAAGAGTCCCTGGTGGTCTTACCTATAGAGAAAGTAATCTGGCACTTGAGATGATAGCACAAACAGAAAGATTAGTCAGTGCAGAATTTGTAGAAGTAAATCCCTTGATAGATGTAAAGAACAACACTGCAAAGCAAGCTGTTATTCTAATGGGGTCACTTCTTGGAGAATGGTTGATTTAGGAGAAAAGACATGGTGAGAGATTTAGATAGTATTATTTTCGACCTGGACGGAACATTGTGGGACTCAACAAATGAGATATTAGTATCCTGGAATAGAGTCATAGATAGATATGATGGACTAAAACACATTACCTTGGATGATTTAAAGAAATTCATGGGAACTCCAACATCTAAAATATTTGATGGTTTATTTCCAAACCTTGATCTAAATACACGAAAAGAACTTGAAGAAGAATGCAGTAAGGATGAAATGGATTATCTAAGAGTACATGGTGGTAAATTATATGAAGGTATAAAGGGTGTACTAGAGCAGCTTGCAGGAAAATATAAATTATTTATAGTAAGCAATTGCCAGCATGGATATATTGAAACCTTTATGAATTATTATGGATTCCAAAAGTATTTCTCGGATTTTGAATATATAGGAAGAACAGAACTTCCAAAGGGTGAGAATATAAAGCTTGTAATGGAAAGAAATAGTCTTGAATCTTCCATCTATGTAGGAGATACACAAGGGGATAGAAAGGCAGCTAAGTTGGCTGGAATACCTTTTATTTTTGCAAAGTATGGTTTTGGGGATGTAGATGGGTATGATTATGTTATAGATAATTTTGATGAACTACTAGAATTGGTGTAGAGGATAAAGAAATCCCACCAAAATCCTGAAAGGAGAATTTTTATGTTTAAAAAGAAAGGGCATAAAGATGGTTCGGAAGAAGATATTGAGCTTGTATTACTTACATCAGCAAATAATGAATTTGAACTTCAGACAATAAAAAGTCTCCTGGAAGATAATAATATTCCATATATTATTAAGGACCATGGCGTAGGTGGATATATGAGAATCCTTACTGGAGGCTCAATATATGGAGCTGAAATATTGGTGGAAAAATCTCAACATGAGGAAGCTCTAAGGATAGTGTCAGAATTTCCTTGGGGTCTTGAGGATGGAGGAGAAGAATGAAAAAGATAATAATGTTTACTACAGAAACTTGACCACATTGTAAGTCGGCGAAGGTGTACCTTCGAGAAAAAGGATATCCATTTGAAGAAAGAGATGTAAATAAGGATATGGAAGCACGAAATGAATTCTCCAGGAGAGGATTTCAGGGAGTGCCTGCTTTTTTAATAGGTGAGGATGTAGTTGTAGGACTGGATACAGCAAAAATAGAAAGACTTATAGATTTCAAAGTAATAAGTTGCCCTGAATGCAAAGCTAGAATGAGGGTTCCAAAAGGTAAAGGCAAGATAAAAATTACATGTTCTAAATGTAAACATGTATTTGAAAGCCTTACCTAAAAAAATTTTGACAATTTAGTTCTATGGTGGTATTATAGTGGGGAATCTCCGAATACCACTATGGAAGTGGGGGAACCAATTATTGGGGTGAATCTTTTCTTTTAAAGAGGGGCGACTTGGGAGCCCTAACCCGACAGCTAACCTCATAGGAGTTTACCAAGCGTATGACGAAACTCATAAGAGTTTAGTTGATGCGCTTTCTTTATGTCCATTAATAATTTTAAGGAGGGTAAGAGGAGTCGGATCGTTTCAATGGTAATGAAAGTACATCTATAGTCATAAAAGATAAAATTATGATTTGGAGGTATATTAGTTTTGAATATATTATTGAAAATTTGTATTGTATTAGTTGTTGGTGCTATGGGAGGAAAGATTGCAGAATACTTTAAACTTCCTAATGTATCAGGATATTTAGTAGCAGGCTTATTACTTGGGCCATCATTCACCAAGTATGTTAGTTCAGGGGATATTGATTCCTTTTCTGTAATCAGTGAATTGGCTTTAGCCATAATTGCCTTTAGTATTGGTAGCGAATTTATTATAAAGGATATGTTAAAGCTTGGTAAATCAATAGTAATAATTACTTTGGCAGAAGTAGTTGGAGCTATAGCTTTAGTTTTTAGTGTTATGTATTTCTTATTTAATCAGCCCTTTGCTTTTAGTATTGTAATTGCATCTATTTCGGCAGCTACAGCGCCTGCAGCAACTCTTTTGGTAATAAAGCAGTTTAATGCAAAAGGACCTTTAACAAAAACTATACTACCAGTAGTAGCTTTAGATGATGTATTTGGAATTATTGCTTTTGGAGTTGCTATTTCATTGGCTAAGTTATCTGTTGGAGGACATGATATTTCATTTTCTCAAATGTTAAGTGGACCTCTTATAGAAATTGGAGGATCTTTAATACTTGGATTAGGATTAGGAATTATATTATCCTTTATAGCTAAAAAATCCAGCAATAGAGATGAGTTGCAAGCAATGACCTTAGCAGCTATTGGAATTTCAACAGGCTTATCAGGAATCTTCCACTTTTCGCCATTACTTACTTGTATCATGATGGGTACAACTTTAGTAAATATTCTTCATAGATCTAAAAGAGTCTTTGACTCAGTTTCTGACTTCGCTACACCTGTATATGTATTGTTCTTTACATTGGCAGGAGCAAGTCTTGATTTAAGTATACTTGCTAGTGTTGGATTAATGGGACTTGCTTATATATCTGCAAGAGCAGGTGGTAAGGCTTTAGGTGCCTATATAGGGGCAAAATCAGTTGAAGCTGAGGAAGTTGTTAGAAAATATTTAGGATTGGCATTACTTCCACAAGGAGGTATTTCCATCGGACTTATTGTATTGGTACGTCAAGAACTACCTCAATATGCTATGGCTATTAGTACAATTATTATGTTTAGTGTACTTATATATGAAGTATCTGGCCCAATATTTGCAAAGATAGCAATAGAAAAAGCAGGGGAAATAGATGGTGCCATTAAGACTAAAGAGCACAAAAAGAAGAATCAAGTTTCAGAAGTAGAATTAATCTAGCCAGTTCAACTGAAAGGAAGGTGGATATTATTCAAGCTCTATTTATAATATTAAATGAAGTTGATTATTTAGATGATATTTTAACTGGTTTTATCGATATTGGAGTAAGCGGTGCAACTGTTCTGGATAGCCAGGGAATGGGGAGTATTATCGCAAAGAGCAGCAACCAGGGAGTTCCCATATTTGGATACCTAAAAACACTTCTAGAACATTCTCTTCCGTACAATAAAACAATTTTCACAGTTTTAGAGAGTGAAGTATTAGTGAATAAAGCAGTGGCTCTTGTTCAAGAAGTATTAAGTGAAATATCCAGCCCTAATACAGGATTTATGTTTACTATCCCAATTGGTAAGACATATCCTATGAGTTTAAAATAATCATATAGTATTTAAAAAATAAACTCTGCAGATTCTGCAGAGTTTATTTTTTGAAACGTAATCATTTAGTAATACAAACAAATACCTTAATATAGTATAATTAAAAGTATACTTCGAGTTTTGGAATATTTTGTCGGACAAATATTATTATTGGGGGGTATCTATGGAGAATGCAAATAATGTTCTTGGCAAGAGGGAAAGATATTTTGATAATATAGCTTTTGCTTTCTTTTTCTCAATTATAGTGTACATAGCAGCAGCATTTTACAATGATACTTTTATAAATATAATGTCTGTTACTGATTTTCTAACATGGCATATTATATTTGAGTTTGTAAGTATAGTTGTATCATTTTCAATCTTTACAGTAACATACTTTAGTTATGAAGAATCAGAAAGATTAAGTATGCTAATCTTAGGATGCACATTCCTTTCCATGGCAATCCTGGATGCATTTCATACCTTGAGTTTTAAAGGGATGTCAGACTTCTTAGTTTCAAATACAACTTCAAATAGAGCTACCACTTTATGGATTGCTGCAAGAATGATTGGCTGTCTTGGGTTTTTATCTTCAGTAACCTTTTTAAAGGGGATTAAAATCAAAGTAAGTAGAAAATTAATAGTAACTCTTACAGTAACCTTTTCAGTCCTAATATTTTTATTGACTACATATCACCCGGATGTATTTCCTGTCATGCATATTGAAGGAGTGGGTATTACTAAACTAAAAATAATTTTAGAATATTTTATAATTCTAATTTTTGGACTGACATTTTCAGTGCTAGCTACTGAATATATAAAAGAAAATTCAAAACAAGATCATATGTTTATGATTTCACTTGTGCTTCTTATGTTTAGTGAGTTTGCCTTTACTAACTACGGAAGTGTTTATGATGCTTATAATTATATAGGGCACATATATAAAATCATTGCATACATAGTATTTTATAAATCAATATATTTGGAGAATTTAAGTGAACCCTATAGAGAAATGAAGAAAGCAAGAAATGAGTTGGAAAATTATACAGAAAATTTAAATGAGATAGTAATGGAAAGAACTAAGGAATTAGAAGAAATGAATATGTCCCTCTTAAGGGATGTTGAGTATGCAAAAGAAGTCCAAAAATGCCTTATGCCTGCACAATTACCAAAGGACTCGGATATTACAATCTCAGCTAAGTATTTACCTGCTGAAAGATTAAGTGGGGATTTCTACAATGTTATTAGACTTGATGAAGATAATATAGCTCTTTATATAGGAGATGTATCAGGTCACGGAGTTTCTGCTGCTATGCTTACAGTATTTGCATATCAAAATATAGTTCCACTAAAAGAAGAAGAAAATAAGAATGATGAAATAATTTCCCCAGGCTTTGTATTAAAGACTATGTATAAGAGATTTAACAAAACGAATTTCAATTCTGGTACATATATAGTTATGCTATATGGGATTTACAATATTAAGAAAAAAACATTTACATATGCCTCAGCGGGAATGAATGTATCACCTTATATAGTTAAAAACACTGGAGAAGTTTTAGTAGTTGATTCAAAAGGTTTTCCTATCTGTAAACTAGGAGATCAATTGATGCCTTTTTATGATGATAGGATATTGGAAATGGAATCAGGGGATAAAATAGTCTTTTATTCAGACGGATTAGTCGAGTCTAAAAACAATTTGTGCAAAGAATATGAACAATATAATCTACAGGAGTTTTTAGGAAAGAATTCTGGGTTAGATGCTAATGAACTAGAAAAATCCATAATGAAGAATTTTAATAGTCACATGGGTAAGGATGAAAAACTAATGGATGACCTAACATTGGTCATCATGGATATAAATTAATCAAGAAGGGTAAGAGATAATATGACTGAAAACAACAAAATTAAAGTATTAGTAACGGGTTTTTCACCCTTTGGTGGTGAAACTATAAATCCCGCATTGGAAGCTGTTATGGGATTAGAAGATGAAATTAATGAAGCTATAATCATAAAGAAGGAAATCCCAACTGTATATAGAAAATCTATAAAAGTCTTAGAAGAAATAATAAAAAAGGAATCTCCTGATGTAGTAATTTGTGTTGGACAGGCTGGTGGAAGATCAAGCATTACTGTGGAAAGAGTTGCAATTAATGTAGATGATGCTAGTATTGATGATAATGAAAGTAATAAGCCAATAGATGAAAAAATATATACTGATGGAGATAATGCATATTTTTCAAATTTGCCTATAAAGGAAATAATTAAAAATATTAAAGAAAGTGGAATACCTGCAAGTGTTTCAAATTCAGCAGGTACCTTTGTCTGTAATCATATTATGTATGGCTTATTATATTTGATTAATAAGAAATATCCAAATATTAAAGGTGGTTTCATTCATGTTCCATACTCGCCTGAACAGGTTCTAGAAAAGCCAAACCAGCCAAGTATGAGTATAGAATTGATTAGAAAAGCTATAGAAATAGCCATTTTTACAAGTATAATGCCATGACATGTAGATTTGAACAATGCATTGAATAGATATTAGTTTTGAAAAGTTAATGAATATGATATAATATTACAAAGCAGACCTTGTTGCAGCAGTATATGAATTTGCAAGGATTTCTATATATGCTTAATTTTAGAATCTAGGAAGAAATGACTGCTAAAAATTCATTAGATATAGCAAAATTAAAAGTAGTAAAATAAATTAACAAATTAATATTTAGCAATTGACAAAAAAAGTCAATGGTTTTTTATAATTAAAAAGGAGAACTTTAACAATATCTTTTGGGGGAAATTGTGAAAAAAATAAATAATAAAGGGACGACTTTAACTAAGGGGTCGAGATAAGAAAATATTTTGATTAGTGATTCTTTAACTTTCATTGCAAGAATGTTTTAATACTGAAATATCAATGCCTTGTCGAGCGATAAAATTCAAGACATTTTCTAAAGTTAATACAACCTTAGGCTGGTGATAATGTGGATTTATTAATTCTTCATAATCGCTAGGATTAACTGATTCGCCATTTGACAACATGTGCTAGATACAAACAAGCATCATTGATACATCAATTATAATAAATGGTGCAGTGTGAGTAGTTGAATCTTTTTCTTCCATATATTACATGTACTCGTTTTTCTTCAGTTGTAAAGTTACTTGTTTTAACATAAAAACATGTTCCTCCTTGTAGAAGACAGTCTTAATACTTAAACTGTCTACTACAAGGGGATTATTTCATATTGTAAAATCAATATTCATATATTTTGTATGGGACTATTTAAGAATTTTGCTAAATAGTCAATAAAAATTTCAACAGATGGATTTGAGTTCTTTGATATCCAAAGCATATTTGTACCAACCTGTTCATTAAAATCATCAAGTTCTAGATAAGAAATTTTTTTATTTTTTGATATATTAAAGCTAGACCCCAAGATTGCTATTCCAGCACCAGATTCTATATATAGAAACATAGTCTCTAAATTATTTGCCATAATAACATCTGATGTACTTATACCATATTTATAAGCTATCTTATATACATATTCATATCCAGAAATAGACGCATGGTCATCTAATAAAATAATAGGTAAGTTATTTAAATCATTTATTGTAATATCATTGTCATTTGGTAAACTTAAGTATTGCTTGTTAAAGTATATCCTCGGTTTTGATCGAGAAATAGGTAGGTAATTAACATATTTTGGTTCGTCCGAAATTTTTTCGAAAGATAAAGTGACTATAATGTCCAAATCACCATTAAGTAATCTTTTTCTTAAATCTATGAAACTAAATATGAAAAACTTCACGGTTATATTTGGAGATTGTATATAAAACTGTTTAAATAAATCAGATAATATATCTTTAATATTAAAAGATATAGGAAAACCAATATTTATATGTCCAAGTTTAGAATCATTTTCTTTTTTAGCTTTAGATATTGCTGTTTCCATAATATCTATGGCCTTTTTGAATTCTTCTAGTATTACTTTACCACAAGGTGTCAATCTCATCATTTTGCTATTTCTTTCGAATAGTTTAAATCCTAGTTCTTTTTCTAATAAATAAATGCTTTTACTTATTGTAGGCTGTGTAGTGTATAACTCTAAGGCAGCTTTAGTAAAATTCATATGTTTAGCAGCAACGATAAAATATCTAATTTGTATTAGATTAATAATATCACCTTCTTATCAACTATTCTAGTTTGGAATACTATCATTCTATCAAACAATTTCACAATAGTCTACACTTCATGTATAATTATCATAATAATAAAGAATGTCTTTAATTTTTGAAATTAAAGAAGAATGTATATAGGAATTTAATATAAGTAAATTTTAACAATATAAGTAATTATCCCATTTACAAACACTTCATAGTTTAATGTTCTTAATATGTTTTCACAAAATTTATTACATAAATTATAAAATTAGGTATAAAACTCAGATTATTTATAAACTTCATAGATATTGTCCCGATTTAACAGAATATGAGTTTTAATTGCATCTTTACATAGTTAGGCAAATCTTAATATGTTTTTTAGTTAAATTTATTAATAAAATGGAGGTGGTGGAATTTTGTAAACGATTTCCATGTTTCTGCTAAACAACATAAATGCAAAAAATAAAAACAAGGAGGTAACTATGAAACTAACAGATAGTGAGAAAGCAATGTTAGAGGGTAAAGAGGGTAAGTCTGTACAAAAAGCTATGGAAATGCTTGTGAGGTATGGAGAAGCCTTAGGAGCTGAAAGGCTTATTGATACAGCAAATGTCGGTGGATATATGATTGCTGATATCAAACAATATGAAGAGTTCAGGTCTTTTGATGGAATTTTCTCAGAAATGTGCATGGATAGTGACGAAACTGTAAAATTGACTCCAGTTAAAGTTCCATCTTGTCAATTTGAAACGTCGATGGATCCAGAATATTACAAATTAGCAGGTAAGACAGACGAGGACCTTGAGCTTTACAATAAAAATATTGATTACCTTGCAAATCTTGGAATTCAAGTAATGTGTACTTGTACACCTTATCAAGTCGGTAATACTCCTGTAAAAGGGGAACATTGTGCTTGGATGGAATCATCAGCAGTAGCATACATTAATAGTGTATTAGGTG
>CAZHLF010000027.1:0-15906 GCA_964532845.1 uncultured Tissierella sp. | reverse complement strand
CATAAACTATAAGCATTATTGCAACCGTTACATAATTATAAAAATGTTCATCTAGCCAATCATCAAACAAAACTCCTAAAACACCTGCAGGTATTACTCCTAGTACAACTTTAAACCAAATATCCATGGTGTCCTTCTTTTCTTTCGAAGACTTCTTAGGTGAAAATGGATTAAGCTTGTTAAAATATATTAAAACTACTGCTAATATAGCACCAAGCTGTATTACAACACGAAACATTTCCATAAAAGCATCAGAAGCATTTATCTTTATAAATTCCTCTACCAAAATCATATGTCCGGTACTGCTAATAGGCAGCCATTCAGTAATCCCTTCTACTACCCCAAGAATTACTGCCTTTAATAGTTCTATCAAAATCATTTTAAAACCTCCATATTTATTACTATTATCAAAACCAAAACCTCTATTTTACTTTATTCAAGTATTTTAAATTGTATCACATTTAAATACAATCTTAAAGTTAAATCTAGATATTGCCTACTCTAAACTCAAAGCTACGAACTAATTATAGACATTAAATAAGGAAAAAGTTTATAATGAAGTGAGGTGTCATTATCTCTACAATGAAGCTATTGTTTTCCTTTGATTCAAGATTGGAGATGACTTAATGAAATATGAAAATTTACATTACGATATGAAAATTAGAATATTTAATAACAACAAGTTCTTTGGTCCAGGTGTGGCTAGAATTTTACATCTGGTGAGAGAAACAGGTACCCTTGCTGAAGCCTATAAGATCATGGGAATATCCTCTAGCAAAGCTTGGAAGATTCTTAGGAAATCAGAAGAAGACCTCCATATTAAACTTATTGAGACTGAAACTGGTGGCTCAGGTGGTGGAAAATCCAAACTAACCCAGGAAGGTGAGGAACTTTTAAATAAATATGAGAAATTTGTGGAAGAACTAGAAAAAACAGCTGATTTACTATTCCAAAAGCATTTTGATTGTGATACAATTAACACAATAGAATAATCGCCCTTTAGGGCGATTAAAAATGTCACCGTCAATCTCATTTGAGAATAACGATAGGTTTTGGAGGGGTAAAATGAAGAGAATTTTGTTGTTGATTTTAGTTGTGGTATTATCATTGGCAATTTTAGTTGGATGTAGTCCTTCCACTACTGAGCCCGTTGAAGAAACTGAACTACTTATTTCAGCTGCTGCAAGTATGACTGATGTGTTGAATGAAATTGCCCAGTCTTATAAAAATGTATCACCAAAAGTTAAACTTACATATACCTTTGGTTCCTCTGGTGCATTGCAAACCCAGATTGAAGAAGGTGCCCCAGCAGATATATTTATTTCAGCTGCACAAAAGCAAATGAATGCCCTTGAAGAAAAAGATTTAATAGTTAAAGAAACAAGAAAAACTGTATTAATGAATAAGGTTGTTTTAATTGCTCCTGCAGATAGTTCTATCTGGGTTAAATCCTTTGAAGAATTAACATCTGATGAAGTAGAAAAAATAGGTTTAGGTGATCCTTTAAGTGTACCTGTAGGTCAATATAGCGAAGAGATATTTAAGAACCTGAATATATTGGATAAAGTTACTCCTAAAGCTGTATATGGTAGTGACGTAAGAACTGTACTTACTTGGGTTGAATCAGGTGAGGTTGATTTAGGAGTAGTTTACTTAACAGATGCAGCTAGTACTGATAAAGTAAAGGTAGTGGCTGAAGCTCCTGAAGGAAGTCACAAAGAAGTAACATATCCTGTAGCTGTTATTAAAGAAAGTAAAAATCAGGATGAAGCAAAGGCATTTCTAGACTATCTATATACTGATGAAGCTGTTATAATATTTGAAAAACATGGATTTACAATGAAATAAAGTTAAAAACAAAAGTATTGGAGGAATTATATGGACTATTCTCCATTGATTATATCTATAAAAGCGGCTTTATTGGCCACATTATTTACATTTGTCCTTGGTATATATAGTGCATATTTTACCTTAAGACTCAAAAAATTAAAGGGATTAGTGGATGGGATATTTACCCTTCCACTTGTTCTTCCACCTACTGTTGTAGGATTTTTATTATTGGTTCTACTTGGAAAGAACAGTCCAATTGGAAAATTTCTTTCAACATTTGATCTATCCATTGTTTTTTCCTCTACTGCAACTGTTATAGCATCTATTGTTGTATCTTTTCCTCTTATGTATAGAACTGCAAGAGGAGCTTTTGAACAGTTGGATAAGAATATGATCTATGTAGCACGTACTTTAGGCTTAAAAGAGCATGAGATATTTTTAAGAATCATGGTTCCCAACTGCTTTAATAGTATAGTTGCAGGTACAATTCTCTCCTTTGCAAGGGCATTGGGAGAATTTGGAGCAACCATCATGATTGCAGGAAATATCCCTGGAAAAACTCAGACTATGGCCGTTGCAGTATATAGTGCTGTACAAGCCGGAAACAGAGCTTTGGCATATAAATGGGTCTTAATAATTGTAACCATATCCTTTGCTACTATGATACTTCTTAATATATTTGAAAGTGGCAAAGTTGAAAAATTTGGAAAGGGAGGTTTTTAACATTCTTTACGTAAATATTAAGAAGAAATTTAAAGACTTCCACCTGGATATTGAATTTGAGGCTAAGGACGAGATTCTAGCCATATTAGGAGCTTCAGGTTGTGGAAAGAGCATGACACTTAAATGCATTGCAGGTGTTGAAAGTCCTGATAAAGGGAAAATAATCCTAAATGATAGAGTCCTTTATGACAGTAAAAAAAATATTAATCTAAGTCCTCAAAAAAGAAAAGTAGGCCTTCTATTTCAAAATTATGCACTATTTCCTAATATGACCCTGGAAGAAAATATACTTACTGGTATTCCCAAAAATCACTCTGATAAATCAGGATTGCTTAGAGAAAAAATAGAAGCATTTTCACTTGGAGGTCTTGAAAAAAAATATCCTAGCCAGCTTTCAGGAGGACAGCAGCAAAGAGTAGCCCTGGCAAGAATGCTTGTAAATAGTCCTGAGCTTATACTTCTGGATGAACCACTCTCAGCCTTGGATACATATTTAAGATGGCAAATGGAGCAGGAGCTAGCTACTGTTTTGAAGAATCAAAAGACCACCAGTTTATTTGTATCCCACAATAGAGATGAGGTCTATCGCATCTGTGATAGAATTGCAGTAATAGATAATGGGAAAATTGAAACTGTATGTTCAAAAGAAGAACTCTTTAAAAATCCTTTATCTGTTAACTCTGCTGTATTAACAGGGTGCAAAAATATCTCCAGAATCAAAAAAACCGGAGCTCATAGGATTTACGCAATTGATTGGGATTTGGAACTGGAATTAAGAGAAGAAGAATTTGAAAATTTCAATTATATAGGAATACGAGCACATCATATCCACTTGTGTAAAGATAGAACCTGGGATAATTTTCATGAGCTTACCATAGAAGGATTTATTGATGATATTTTTAGTAAAATTGCCGTTTTATCCAAGCCTGGAAAATCACCAATATATATGTTTCTATCAAATGAGGAATTAACCTCATTAAAAATTAGTGATAAAATTAATATTTGCATTCAAAAGGATGACATCCTATTGCTTAAATAATTTAAACCTGAGCTTCTAAATGAATTTTTAGAAGCTTTTTAGTGTATATAATTCATCTCCCAGTCTAAAAATATATATTATAACTTATTTGGAGGGGATAATTTCTTCTTAAAAAAATGAGTCCAGCTATTATTTGCCTCTTCCTGAGTTAATAGAAGTGAATTAGGGTATACATTATTTAAAGAAGCTAGAGGAGGGATAATATGACCGACGAAAAGAAAATCGAAGGAACTTTTAAACAAAACAGAGAACCAAAACTAGAAGATACTGCAACAGATGTATATTACAAAACTGAAAAGAAACTTCCAGATTCAAAGGTAGCCATCCCAACACAAGATTCCGTAGAGGAAGCAAAAAATTGGGTAGACGATGAAAACAAGATGTAATTTAAATAGCCTTCGGGCTATTTTTGTTTTTTTGATGTACTTGGAAAAATTATCTTCTATCATCCCTATTGACTATGAACATCTGTTCTGTTATTATAATATTGAACAGATATTCTGTTCTTTAATATTAAGATGGAGGTCTTCCTATGAATCCTGTAATATTTCATATAGATGCCAACTCAGCCTATCTATCTTGGGAGGCGGTTTATAGGCTGCAGCATGGAGCTGAAATAGACCTTCGGGAAATACCCTCCATAGTAGGTGGAGATCAGGAAAAAAGGCATGGAATAGTCCTTGCTAAATCCATACCAGCAAAAAAATATAATATAATCACTGGTGAAAGTGTCCATTCTGCATTACAAAAATGCCCTGAATTGGTTATGGTCCCTCCTAACTATGAAAGGTATGTCAATGCCAGCAATGCCATGGTGGATATATTAAATCAGTATTCACCCCATATTCAGAGATATTCCATAGATGAGTGCTTTATGGATTATTCCAATATGAAAAAGGATTATATGGAAGCAGCCTATGAAATCAAGGACAGAATTAAAAATGAACTGGGCTTTACTGTAAATATTGGTATAGGCCCAAATAAGTTATTGGCAAAAGTAGCCTCCGACTTTAAGAAACCGGATATGGTTCACACTCTATTTACATATGAAATTCAAGATAAAATGTGGCCATTACCAGTTGAGGATTTGTTTATGGTAGGCTCCAGAACCAAAGCAAAATTAAATGGAAGAGGAATATTTACCATAGGAGAATTAGCAAAGCTTGATAGGGACTACATTTATTCCTGGTTAAAAAAACCTGGTCTTCTTATATGGGACTATGCCAATGGGATTGAGCATTCTGAAGTCAAAAATGGTACTATTCCAATTAAATCTGTTGGTAATTCTACCACTATTGCCTTTGATGTGGATAATAAACTCGAAGCCTATAAGGTAATATTAGGTTTATCGGAGATGATTGGAATGAGGGTAAGAGATTTGGACAGATGTGGCAGTGTAATATCTGTAGGGCTTAAAAATTCCCTTTTTTTTCATTACTCCCACCAGAGAAAGCTTGATATACCTACCTCCTCCACCCAGAAAATTTACAAGACTGCAAAGCTTCTATTTGATGAAATGTGGAATGGAGATTCCTTAAGGCATATTTCTGTAAGCCTTTCAGATCTATCAACAAATGACTTTTTTCAGCTTTCTTTAATTGAAAACTACAGCAAAAGAGATGAATTATTAGACAAAACAATAGATAAATTAAGATTTAAATATGGATATGAATCAGTGATAAGGTCCTGCTTCCTCTACTCCGGAATAAATCCTATTATAGGTGGGGTTATGATGGAAGAAGAGTATCCTATGATGTCTAGTCAATTATGATTGTTACAGATAGCGAGGTGTAAATTATGAAGGTATTGATGAAGCCAATAGAGATGATTGCCTGGTTTACAAAAGATAACTACCCTATTCCATTAAGGTATAGATTAGCGGCAGAGGATTCTACCAATGCTGTAATAAAGGTGAATAAAATACTTTTTAGAGAAGAAGAAAAACTAGCTGGAAACAGAATGGTACTATATAGATGTGAAACAACTATAAATCAAATTCAAACTCTCTTTGAACTAAAATATGAAATTTCAACCTGCAAATGGTATCTTTATAAGATGTAAATTGGATTTTATCACTTTAACTTGTTAAATTTTCTTAACAAGTTATTTTTTTATTATAGGATATCCATTTTTAGGCATTCATTTTTACAGAAATATTTTCCAAATATTTGTAAATGTTTTTATACTATTAGTAAAAGGTATATATTAAGTAGTTATAGGATTTTATGTTAACTGAAAAATTTTTAATGGAAGTGTTGACTGTGTGGATTAAATTGGACGCTTTTCCATACAAGAGCTAATAGCGTAACCGACCAATATGGTCGGTTCTTTCTGTTTTTTGATGGATTTTTAAATACATATGAGGAGGTGATTTAATGGCAGAAAATCTAGCTTGTAAATTAAGTTAATATTAGGAGGTGATTAAAAGGATAGTTTATAAAAGAATAATTATATTAGATAGATAGAGTTTAAGTTGAATTTAAACGGCTATGCAAAGAATTCTTTTTAAAAAAGAGTTTAAACATAGTTCAATTAAAAAAGGAGTGAAAAAGATGCTGTTTAAATTCAATTTTATAGGAAAAACAAAATTGGCTATATTAGTAGTTATGGCCTTAATAGTTCAAATGATAGCTCCTCTTTCCATTTCATTTGCTGGTGATAACGATATTACAGCATATGGATATAACATTTCCAACAATTCTGGTTGGACCCCCGGTAATCTAGGATCAACCTATGAAGAAGGAGAATGGGTAGCTTTCCAAACTATAATAACCAACGTTAATTGGAACGTAATGGACAGAGTTGGAGTAGCTTTCGATTTTTATGATAGTGGAAGATTTTACGATTTGGTTAGAAATATATCTGTAAGCAATACGCAACTTCCAAACAACAAGGCATTTCCTAAGTCAGATGGTGGAGCATATCCATTGACTACCCCAGCGGAAATCAACAATGCTCAAAGAGAACCAAATGAGTATTTCTTCACCGGATTTACACCAATTGATTTTTCGAACGCAGAACGTCAAGCTCAAATAAATATTGGAACAAATAGGTTTGATGAAACTAGAATTTTCTATATTACTGAGGAACAAGTTATTGAAGCAGGTTTAGGAAATAGTTCAACTCTAGTAATATACTTCCAGCTTCATCTATCAAGAACCTTTATGTGGAACAATTTAGGTATGTTTGATACAGATAATGACGGAATTAAAGATACGGAACTACCATTGGCATATGCTTATTCAGATCCTTCTTCCCCAACATATAACTGGGGCGGATATGCTTATGATGAAGCATTCTTAACATCAGGTTCTGCACCATATACCATGTTAGGTTCAGCATCATATCCTGGTTCTAGTGGTCACTCCTATGTTTATACTCAACCTGGTTCAGGTGCTAAGACCATACCAATTCCTGATATAGGAGAAACTACAGGTATGATTTCAGGATATAAGTTCAATGATTTGAATGGTAACGGAGTATGGGATAAACCTACAGAGCCCGCTCTTAATAACTGGGAAATATTCCTAAGAACTGACCTTTATGCTATAGAAGATTTGGAATGGTCAGTAAACACAGATCCAAATGGTTATTTCCAATTTACAAATCTACCATATAATCTAATCTATGAACTAACAGAAGAACTTCAGACAAATTATTCTCAAACCAGCCCATATAGTGGGATTCTTGGAGCTGGAACCTATAACCCAGGTGGAAATGTAGAAACTACTTGGTGGAAAGTTGCACAAGAATTAAACTTCCAAGATAGAGCAGACTGGGGCTGGAGCGTTAAATTGGCACCAGGAAACTTATCACAAACAAATGTTAATTTTGGTAATAGACAAGCTGGCTATCTAAAGATTACTAAGAGTTGGACAGGATATCCACAAGGATATCAACTTCCTGTTTCTGTTACTGGTACTATCACAGGACCTAATAACTATAGCCAACCATTCACTATCACTGCTAACGAACTTCCTAATGCTTGGGAAAAGACTTTTGGTCCTCTAGTTCCTGGTCAATACACTGTTACTGAAGACGATGTTCCTGGTTGGACTACTACACGTAATCCTTCAAATGGCCTTATTTCTGTTACTGCCGGTGCAGAGGCTCAGGCTGTTAGTGTTAGCATTGAAAATACTCTTGATAAAGGTTATCTAAGGATTACTAAGGAATGGCTAGGTTATCCAGATGATTATCAACTTCCTGCTTCCATTACTGGTACCATCACCGGTCCTTTTGGATATAGTGAAGATTTCGAGATAACTGCTAACGATAATTGGGAAAAGACCTTTGGTCCTCTAGTTCCTGGTCAATATGATGTAGACGAAGACCCTATCACTGGATGGTCTACTGAATATGATCCTGAAAATGGGATCATTCAAGTAACTGCTGGTACAGAAATTCAGGCTGTTAGTGTTAGTATTGAAAATACTCTTGATGTTGGCTCACTTACAGTAAACAAAGTAATCGCAAATCCAGAAATGATACCAGATGGATATATTCTACCTCCATTTGAAATCACTATAAGTGGTATGGGTTACACTGACACTCAAACAATAGCTGATGGTGATAGTTACACTTGGGATGACTTAGTACCAGGTAACTATACTGTTACTGAAGGACTTCTTGGAATTGAGTGGCAAGTAAGTATCACAAATGGTGGTTCTGCTACCGTTGTTGCTGGTGAAGATACTGATGTAACTGTAACTAACACCTATGTTCCACAATACCATGATGAAACAATGTGGGCATACTATGAGGGAAGTGCAATAACATTCAAGGAAGTTGCTGGATACTTGAAGAACTGGGGATGGACAAATGGTCCATTTGGTGTTGAACCTGGAGATTCTATAGAACTTGACCTTTATGCTGGTGCTGGCGGAAATGATATATCTAACGGCCAACTAGTGGGTACTGTATTTGTTGAATTTAATATGGATGACTCAATTACAGTAACTTATGATACAGGAGACCATGATATATTAGATATTCACTTCTTTATCGGTAATGATATGTTACCAAAGGTTAATAAGAATAAATATACTAATTCTCCTGGTCAATTCCCATTTGATGACTCATATGGTGATTATGATTCAGATAATAGATTCTCAATGACACTTACTCCTGAAGACTTAATGGATATAGATTTCACTAAAGACATCTATATCTCAGCCCATGGTGTAGTAAGAATCTACGAATAGCAAAAAGACAGTTAATCTACCTCTCTAAGTAGAGGTAGGTTAACTCATACATATATACTTAAACTGGTTAATGCCAAACCATAATAATAATCCATAAAAAATCCATACTAATACTAAGAACATCAGAAAGGGTGGTAGTATGGAAGACAAAAGATCTATGGAGGAAATAATAAACCAAGCTAAGAGAATAGAAGAGAACAACTTTTCCAATTTGGAATATACTAATAGCATAAATCTCCTTCTTAATTCTAATGACTTGGCACAACCAAAGGATTATGAATTGGCTAAAAAATTCAATAAGTTGAATAAACGAATTGAAGATATTAATAAGCTAACCTCTGATTTACTAAATGACCTCAATAGTAGGCACAATTAGACTAAAGGCAAGGATTCCCCCTCCTTGCCTTTTTGTTTTCCCTTATGTTGCATAAAAAAACCCTCTGTAATATACTAATTACAAGAGGTTAATTAGGAGGCTTTTATGAAACTACATAAGGATTTAACTCAAGGAAATGTTAGTCTGCATCTTGTTAAGTTTGCAATACCCTTAATAATTTCAAACCTTTTTCAAGCACTATATAATGCTGTAGATATGTTCTTTGTAGGTAGATATGTAGGAAAGGCTGGCCTTGCAGCAGTTGCAGTTTGTGGTCCTATAATGAATATCATGATCATGACTATTACAGGCTTTTCCATTGGAGTATCCATAGTAACTGCTAGAAATGTAGGAACAAAGAATTTTGATAAGGTTAAAGATACAGGTAATACTGCTATTGCTCTTTATGGAATTTTGTCCTTAATAATTACTGTCTTAGGCTTTGCCTTTACTCCTCAGATTCTAAGATTAGTTCAAACACCAGCTGAATCAATTGAATTCGCAATAATATACTTAAGGACAATATTTACAGGTAAAGTATTTATGCTGGGTTATAACCTAATTGGGGCTCTTCAAAGAGGATTTGGCGATTCAAAAACCTCCATGCTATTTGTAATAGTAGCAGGAATATGTAATATGATACTTGATTTTGTTTTTATTAGATACTTAAAGCTGGATGTATTTGGAGCTGCATTTGCTACAGTTATCTCTCAAGGTCTTTCTTTTATGCTTGGAATTATTTACTTTAAGAAAAACAAACATATTATCACTTTTAATCTAAAGGAATTAAAACTTAAGAAAGAATCCCTAAAGGAACTATTAAGAGTAGGTATACCTATGGCTACTCAGCAGTTTCTCTTAAATATTGCACACACAACCCTATTTGGAATAGTAAATACCTTTGGTTTAAATGCCAGTGCTACATACGGTATAAATATAAAAATTGATAGTTTTGTTCACCTTCCAAGTGTGGCCATTGGAGAGAGTGTGTCCTCCTTCTCATCACAAAACCTAGGTGCAGGAAAGCCTGAAAGAGCAGTCGAGGCATTAAAAAAAGCAACCGTACTATCAGTAGGAATTATAGTTATAGAGAGTCTTTTCATTTTAAGTTTTGCAGAAAAATTAATCATGATTTTCAATCAAGATCCTGAAGTAGTATCTTTGGGAACTCAATATATAAAAATTATTGTATTTGCTTATCTAGTATTTGCATTTTTACATCCAACTATGGGTTTCATAAGAGGTACAGGAAATTCAATAATTTCTCTTATAAGCGTAGTTGTAAATCAATTTGTATTCCGTATACCTTTAGCATTATTCCTTACTAGTAGAATAGGATTTTTAGGTATACCTTATGCTATTATTGTTGCTCCATTATCTGCATTTCTATTTTATATATATTTTATAGCAACAGGAAAATGGAAAAAATCTAAAGATTACAGTGAAAAAGTAGTTGAATAAACATATATTAAAATGGTATCTTCTTAATTTGAAGATACCTTTTTCTTACTGTTTATTGTACTTTGTATTATAACCTGGATTAGACTCTGGCCTATAATCATTAGGATAATTAATGTCAGTTTTTATATCCAAAACAATTTCTTTAAGAGCCTTGAATACCTCATAAGGTCTTTGAATACCATATAACCTATCCCCTACTCTTCTACTATTATTATTAGATGTTCTTACTATCTCTTCATCTATCCTTAGAGTTCCTACTCCCATCATATTTTCTATAGGATTAATGTTTACTTCAATATTTCCAATATTGTAGAAGTCCTTTATTTTATAATCAACCCCAAGAAATCCAGTTCTTATAATTACTCTTTTATTTGTATAGCAAAAGAATGTGTTTCTATATACCAATATCAATCTAATCATATTTCCAAGCCCCAGCCAAAGTGGCATCATATGTAGTAGCATAAATATAGTTAGGAAGTTAAATATCCCACCTCCACCGCCAAACATAAAACCACTAATAAAAAACATATCCATTATACCCCAAAGAATTCCTATAATTAAAAAAGGAATTCCTGAAGCTAGATGTACTACAAGATTAGGTTTATCTGACCAAATTATCCTTTCATTTGAATCAAGTATATCCCTAAATTCATTTTCATACATAATAAAGCCCCCTTGGTATTTATGTTATTTACACTGCGAATAAAACTTATTTGCCTAATTATACCATATTCATAGAAAACTTAATTACAATAAAGTTACAAAAAAGAATAGCTTAGCATTTTGCCAAGCTATTCCCTAAAGTTCTATATAGTTTCTATTTAAAATTCCTTGCCATCTCGAACTCTTCTTGTATTTCTTTCGAAGGCTCTTTTGTAATTTTAGAAACAACATATATTACTATACATGATACTAAGAATGATGGTAATAGCTCATAGATTCCAAATACTCCACCCATAGGCTTTATAAGTAGTTTCCATATGAATACCATACCTCCACCTGCAATCATTCCCGCAATTGCCCCTTCTCTTGTTACTCTCTTCCAGAATAATGAGAATAGCATTATAGGCCCAAAGGTCGCTCCAAATCCAGCCCACGCAAAGGATACAACTGTAAATATTATACTGTTTTCATCTGAAGCTATAATTATAGCTATTATAGAAAGAATAATTAATGTTAATCTTGTCATCCATAATACTTGTTTATCTGCAGCTTCTCTTTTCAATATTCCATGATAGATATTCTTAGAGAAAGCTGATGCTGCTATAAGCAAATATGAGTCTGCAGAGCTTATTGTAGCAGCTAGTATACCAGCCATTACAACTCCTGCAAATATAGGAATAAAGAAATTAGTTGACATAAGTATAAATACTCTCTCTGATGCACTTTGAGTCAAAAGATTAGTTGGAAATACAACTCTTCCTATGATTCCTATTGCTACTGCAGCCGCCAGGGAAATTGTACACCATATAGTAGCTATTCTTCTTGAGAAAGCTATTTCATGTACACTTCTAATAGCCATAAATTTTAATAGTACTTGTGGCATTCCAAAATATCCTAGTCCCCAGGATAATGTAGAAATTATAGTTAAGAAGCCATAACCTGCTGCATCACCAAATACTGGTTTGTTATTTGCAATTTGTTGAGCTCCATCAACCATAGTAGGTTGAGCAATTCCAAAGAAATCCATAAATCCTGGTATTTCTTTTGCATTTGCTATTACCTCAGAAACCCCTCCTGCTGCAGAAATTCCTGCTACCAAAACAGCAAGTAGCGCAAAGAACATTACAATACCTTGCATGAAATCAGATGCACTTTCAGCCAAAAATCCTCCGATAAATGTATATGCTATTACAAATATTGCACCTGCTATCATCATATAAGTGTATTTAATACCAAATAAAGTGCTAAATAATTTACCCATTGTTACAAAGCAACTAGCTGCATATACAGAAAAGAATATTAATATAAAAAGTGCTGCAATTGTCATGATTACCTTTTTCTCTTCCTTAAATCTGTTACTGAAGAAATCAGGAATTGTAATGGAGTTATTGGCTACTACAGAATAACCTCTAATCCTCTTGGCCACAAATAGCCAGTTTAAGTACGTTCCTATAAGAAGTCCTATAGCAGTCCAGATGGCATCACTTAAACCAAACCAATAAGCAACACCAGGCAAACCCATTAACAGCCAACCACTCATATCTGATGCTTCTGCACCCATGGCTGTTACCCAAGGGCCTAGTGATCTCCCTCCTATTAAATAGTTGTCACTACTTTCACCTGCTCTTTTAGCATACTTTAGTCCAATAGTAATAACTGCAGCAACATAAATTATCATTGCTATCAAAATCTGAACACTACCGCCTTCCATTCTTTTCACTCCCTTTTTTATTTTAATATACTCTCACCTTTTAAACTTGCAGAATAAACTGTGAATTCAAATAGGTAATAAAAATACCTTCATCCCAAAAAGAGGGACGAAGGTTAATTCGCGGTGCCACCCAAATTGATTAGAAATTTTCCAATCCTCTTGAAGCCATTAACGCTGGCGAACGGACAGGCTTTATCACCTGCAGCTTATGAGGGTAGGTTCGAAAAAACTTATCTTAGAAGATCTCTCAGTCGGTGAATCTTCCTTCCTGATAGCATATTTTTTTCTACTGTTCCTCTTTGACGCTTTAATTGAGTTTTTTTAAGTATAAGCTAAGAACCTATTGCTTGTCAAGAATATTTTGCTTTATAAAATCATTTTTTATCGTGTGAACTATGAAAAAGCAGTAATTGGAATATATGTGAAACAAAATTACAAACCAATTATTTCATCACACTATAGTAGCAAGGTAGTTATATAAATATATGAGAGCAAATCTAAATATATACTAAATTTTGTCGGCATTAGAAATTCAGAAATTATTTAATTTAATCATTGAAGTGTGATTACTGTTATTATTCCACTTATTAGATATTCATCTAATTGTATTGATAACAATCTAATATAGTGGTAATATCATCTTACAATGTAGATGGAGGTGTTTTTATGAAGAATAAAGTAATGGATTCCCCCAACTGGATGTTTGAAGCTGCTTCTTGTATTGCCGATTTAGATCAAGACAGAGCAGAAGCCGTTTTAGAAAACAGCAGTCGTTTTGGAATGTCTAGAGAGGAAATGTATGAAGTTCTAAAGGATGTTATTGAATATAAAAATTTGGTATCAGCTAAAGTACGGCCTATCTATGAGGACTATAAAGACCTTGAAAAATATGTTAAAGAAACGAACTTTACTGCAGAGATTACAAATCCTATTGCACCAACTCTTGCCATGTATTTTGGTAGTGAATTTCCTCCTATCCAGAACAAAGATACAATTGACAAGGTTATAACTGAGATAATCAGTGACGTTATAAGTGAGCTATCCTCGTATGAAAGTCATAATAATATAGAAATTAATAGCTTAGAGGATATATTGTCATTAACAAACAACATAAGTATGGAAGATAGTTCTAAACTTATTCTTATAGATTTGTACTATAACCGTTATAGAATTTACGAAAGACTTACCCAACTTCTAAATCTTTGTGTGCCAATATGTAAAAAATATTTCTATATAGTCCAAGATGAATTTAATAAAACCAGTGATCTTATTAGAAATTCAGATAATATTCAAACCCTTTTTGAGGAAAATCCTTCTGTTAAGTTAAACCTTGTCAAAGAATCTGAAACATATATCGCCCTATTTTTCTTCAACAGCTTCTCTATTATAGAGGGCAATGATGGATTTTTAATGTACATCGGGATGTATTTCTTTGAATATCTGAAATTAAGAAACAAAACTCGATTTGATGATACTCAAGTAATAGCTGATTTAAAGGCATTAGGTGATACTACAAGGCTTAAAATCATACATCTTTTAGCTCAAAAAAAGATGTATGTACAAGAGCTATCAGAAGCTTTAAGTCTGACCCCAGCCACAGTTTCTCATCATATAAATACTCTATTAAAATCTGAGCTAATAACAATAACCCTAGATACTGAACGACCTAAAACTATTTATTACGAATTAAATCAAGGTAAAATCTGTGATCTTGGTGATACAATAAAAAGTTTAGCTGGGAGGACTAATAATGAATGATAATACCACCTACCCAATTAGTAAAATGCTAAATAGACTACTCCATAATCTAATAAAACAAAATAGAACAATCTTGCTCTACTTTTTTATCTATACTATAGCAGCTAGTATTTATCCATTCTTTGCAGTTATTTTGCCTAGATTTTTAATTGATGAGCTAAGTCGCGGAAGTAATGCAAATGTTGAATCTATAGTATATATTGTCACCGGATATCTCATCTTCGCAGGATTATTTGGGTTTATTAAGACATACAGTAAGGATTTTGCATACCCAAAGCTATCAAAGCTTAGGATTGACTATATCAGGGATATGTTTGACAAGCTTGTAAGCATGGACTATAAATACACTGAGGATGCTGCCTTCTTAGAGGAAAACGGAAGAGCATTAGACGCCATCGGTGGCAATAATAATGGAGTTGAAGGAGTTTATCATAAGATGTTTGAAACTCCAGCTCTATTTATTGCAATTTTAATACTAATAGTTTTTATAGGACTTCTTAATCCCCTAATCCTTATAGGACTAGTATTAAACCTGTATATTACTCTATGGATAAATAGAAAAGTCCATGGTTATCAATATGATTTAAAGGAAAAACTATCCCATGCAGAAAGAAAGAAAAGATACTATTATGACACTACTCACGATTTTGGTTATGGTAAGGACATTAGAATATATAGCTTCAAAGAAAGAATTCTAGATAACTACAATAGAGAAATTAAAGCCTTTGTAGAGCTTAATGCTTTAATTAAAAACAAGGAATTCACCCTTGGTTTTATAGGTCTATTTTCAATGCTGTTAAGTGAACTTCTAACATATGGTATTTTAATATATAAAACAGTACAAGGAATGAGTATAGCTAATTTCTCAATGTATCTAGTGGCTATCATTAGTCTCTCACAGTTATTAAGAACACTGGCAACAGATCTTTCCTTTATCAAAAACGAAGGGCATTATGTCCACGACTTCTTCCTATTCATGGATAAGGATTTAGGCGAAAAAGGTGGAAATTTAGAGCGTATTGAAAATGAAACCCTTGAAATAGAATTTAAAAATGTATCTTTTAAATATCCTAAAACTGAAAAGTATATAATTAAAAATCTTAATTTTAAAATCAACAAAGGTGAACGACTTGCAATAGTA
>CAZHLF010000026.1:0-16137 GCA_964532845.1 uncultured Tissierella sp. | reverse complement strand
ACCCTCTAATAATGCTCCCCCACCTGTAAGCATTATACCAAATTCCATAACATCAGAAGCCAACTCAGGTGGTGTTTTTTCTAATGTAGTCTTAATTGCATCAAGGATATTTGTAACAGGTTCCTTTAATGCTTCATAAATCTCCTTAGAGCTTATATTCAAAGTTTTAGGTAGTCCACTGATAAGATCTCTTCCTCTGATGTCCATAAATGTCTCCTCAGATTGGCTATCAGCAGATCCTATTGTGATCTTAATCTCTTCTGCTGTTCTTTCTCCAATCATAAGGCTATATTCTCTCTTTATATAGGTTACTATAGAATCATCTAATTCATCTCCACCAACTCTGATGGACTTAGATGTAACTATACCACCTAAGGAAATAATCGCTACCTCTGTAGTACCTCCACCAATATCAACAACCATACTACCTGTTGGTTCTTGAACAGGTAAGCCAGCACCTATAGCAGCAGCCATTGGCTCTTCAATTAAATATGCTTCTCTGGCACCAGCATGAATTGCTGCTTCTTCAACAGCTCTTTTCTCAACCTCTGTGACACCACTTGGAACGCAGATTACTACCCTAGGTTGAAAAATTGATTTAGTTAAAGTAGCCTTCTTAATAAAATACTTCAACATGTTTTGAGTAACATCAAAATCAGCAATTACTCCATCTTTCAAAGGTCTTATAGCAACTATATTTCCAGGAGTTCTTCCTATCATTTTTTTTGCTTCTTCACCTACAGCCAGGACTTCCTTTGTATTTGTTTGAATAGCAACTACGGAAGGCTCTCTAATTACGATTCCCTTACCTCTAATAAAAACCAATGTATTTGCAGTACCTAAATCGATACCCATATCTTTAATAAAACCACTAAATAAACCCATTATTATCTCCTCATCATAATAAATTTTTTTCTTTAAAACTTAAATAATTATTATCTCCAATAATGATGTGATCAAGGACCTTAATCCCCATTAAATTACCACCATCAACTAATCTATTAGTTATACTAATATCTTCATTACTTGGAGTTGTATCACCACTTGGGTGATTATGTACTAATATAATTGAATTTGCATTTTTCTTTATAGCAATTTTAAATACATCCCTTGGATGAACAATTGAAGCGTTTAATGTTCCAATGGATATATCCTCAATACTTAGTATTTGATTTTTTGTATCAAGAATTGCAATTTTAAAAATCTCCTTACTAAGATATCTCATTTCTTGTATTAGCAAATCAGCTAAAACTTGAGGAGAAGTCACTTTCACTTTATCAATTGGACCTCTTCGATTAATTCTTTTTCCAAATTCAATGGCAGCTAATATTTGACAAGCTTTACTATTACCAATTCCTTTTACTTGAATAAGCTCTTGGAGTTGCACATCAGCTAAATAGGCTATGCCTCTTTCATCAAGACTTAGTATTTTTCTTGATAAATCTATAGCAGAATCTTCTCTGTTCCCAGTTCTAATTATTATTGCAAGAAGTTCCGCATTAGAAAGAGATTCTACTCCATGACTATAAAGCTTTTCTCTTGGTCTTTCGCTTAAAGGCAAATCTTTAATAGTAAAATTTCTTTCACTTAAAACCTTGTCCTCCACAGTTTAGCCACCCTTCATATAATATTATAGTCAAAGAACTTTCTTAGAAGATTATCCAGCTTTGATAATGGTAACCCTACCACATTAAAATAGCAACCATCAATTTTTTCCACAAAAACTGCTCCTAAACCCTGTATACCATATGAACCAGCCTTATCTAAAGGCTCTTTAGTTAATATATAATTTTTAATTTGTCTATCTGATAGTTCTCTAAATTTAACTATAGTAGATTCATAATCTATTATCTTAATTCCCTTAGATTGACTTAAAATTGAAATTCCTGTAATTACTTTATGTGATTTCGAGCTTAAGTTCTTAAGCATTTTATAAGCTTCGTCATCATCATTAGGCTTTCCTAGAATTACACCATCATTTACCACAATGGTATCTGCTCCTATTACTATATCATCTGGATAAGACATGCTAATAGCCAAAGCCTTTTTAAAAGCCAAAGACATTACAACTGCCTCTGGTAGTTCTCCACTATTTATTTTTTCAACTATATTTTTTTGAGCTATTATTGGATGGATATTTAATCTTTCCAAAAGCTCCTTTCTTCTAGGAGAAGCCGAAGCTAAAACTATATTCATATTCTACCTCTCAAACAATGTTTTAAAATTGACTTTTAAATTTCTTACAATATATCTTGATGACAATCCTACAAAATACCCTGTAAATAAACTAATAATCATCAAAAATGGCAAGTAAGTATATATCCTTAAGTTATTCATCATTAAGCTTGCAACAGAAACTTGAGCAAAGTTATGTGAAAGAGCTCCAATTACACTTACTCCTATTAAACTGAATATGGATGATAAATACTTGTAAGATAGATACATCATTACAGCACTAAATAAGGCTCCTGATAGACTGTATATAAAGCTTGAGATACTACCTGTTATTAACATAAGTACTGTACTTTTAAGTGCTGCCACTTTAATACCATCCTTAAAACCAAATACTATTATTGTAACCAGTACTACCATATTTGATAGTCCTAATTTTGCTCCTGGCATTGCAATTGGAAGTGGTATAGCTGATTCCAAAACACTTAGTGCTAAGCCAATCGATACTAATAATGATATAAAAATCATCTTATTAAGTCTTCTCATATTAAACCTCGTCTCAACGATTGATAATATCAATCTCAGTATTCTCATCAATACCTTTAATTTCTATTACCAACTTATTTGGAAGACAAACTATTGTCTCTCCTATTCCGGAGATATAACCTTGCTTAACATCTATTTCATCAGGACAATCAGCTTCAATAACTCTTACCTTATTATCTCCTAATTCTATAAGATTATAGCCATATTGGGTTTCTATTGGAATAGTATGTCCAATTAATTTAGGATCCAGAATTATCCTCTTTATTTCCTCACCAGCAACTTGCACGCTTATATATTTTTCATTGGTTGATAAAGCCTGATACCTAATATACAAAAGAGAGGAAAAGCTTAGAATAATGACTAATACTATTAATAATTTGTCACCTTTTGTCAATATATCACCCTCTAGTTATTCTTAAAATGTCACACATAATAGTTTATCATTTATATATTCCATTTACAAGTTACAATTAATCTACAGCTTTAATTAGAAAATATATATCAACAAACTAAAGAAGAGACCTTTAGGTCTCTTCTTTTAGCTTGCTATATTGTCTTCTTCAGAAGTTTTAACAGGATTTACAATACATTTTGTCGGACATTTTTGTACACATATCCCACAATTTGTACATTTATCATAAATTATTTTAGCTAGATTATTCTCAAAAGTAAATGCATCTGAAGGACAGTTTTTAACACATATTTGACAGGCTATACAACCAATTGAGCAATGTGATCTTACAACCTTACCAGTATCTTCACTCTTACATTTTACAATTGCCTCATTTTCATAAGGAACCATTTCAATAATCTTCTTAGGACAAACTACTACACATTTTTTACAAGCAGTACATTTTTCTCTGTCAATAACTGCAACACCGTTAATCATTCTGATAGCATCGAATTGACATACATCATAACATGTACCACATCCAAGACATCCATATGAACAAGATTTTTGACCATCTGATAATCTGCTTGAAATTCTACAATCTTGAATTCCTTCATAAATATATTTATCTTTAGCTTTGTCACAATCACCTTGACATAAGACAACAGCTACTTCTTTTTCTACAGTTGCTGAATCAGTGCCAAGAATACTAGCAATTTTATCAGCTGATTTTTGCCCACCAGGACCACATGCATTAATTGGTGCTCTACCTTCTGCTAGTGCAGTTGCAAGTCCACCACAACCTGGGAACCCACAAGCCCCACAGTTAGCACCTGGTAATGCATGTAAAATTTCTTCTACTTTTGGGTCTACTGGAACTTCAAAGAATTTAGAGGCTATTGATAAAATAACGCCAAAACCAATTCCTAGACCTCCCAAGGCCATTACAGGATAAATAATATCGTTCATTTCATTACCTCCTAAACTAGTCCAGCAAAGCCTGCAAAGGCTATGGACATTAACCCAGTTGCAATAAGAGTAATAGGGAATCCTGTTAATACCTCAGGTATATCAGCCAATTCTAATTTTTCTCTTAAACCTGCCATAAGTACCAAAGCTAAAAAGAAACCTAAAGATGCTCCTACTGAACTAGTTATAGTTTCTATTAAATTATAGCCTTCTTTTATATTAAGTATTGCTACTCCTAATACGATACAGTTTGTTGTGATTAATGGTAAATAAACTCCTAATGCATTATATAAAGTAGGACTCATTTTCTTAATAGCCATTTCTACAAATTGTACCAGAGAAGCAATAACTAAAATAAACACTATCGTTTGCAAATATCCTATATTATATACATCAAGAACATATTCTTGAATTATAAATGTTACTACTGATGCAAGTGTTGTTACAAATGTTACAGCAATTCCCATTCCTGTAGCAGTATCCATTTTGCTGGAAACCCCTAAGAATGGACATATACCTAAAAATCTGGCAAATACATAATTATTTATAAATATGGTAGATACCAATATAGTAAAAATATTACCCACTTAGTTCTCCTCCTTCTAAAATTAGTTAGCTGCTAGTTTGACTTTCTTTAAAATTGTTCTATAAATGGCAATCAGAATACCAAGTAAAATAAATGCTCCTGGAGCAGCTACAAATATACCCGCTGGTTGAATGCTTTCTGGAAGTACTGCAATTCCAAATACTGAACCAGAACCTAGTAATTCTCTGATGATACCAAGAATGCCGATAGCAAAAGTATAACCAACACCCATTGCTATTCCATCAACTGCTGATGCTATAACTCCATTCTTATATGCAAATGCTTCTGCACGAGCTAATATTAAACAGTTAACTACAATTAGAGGGATGAAAATTCCCAATGCTGAATAAATAGCTGGAGCGAATGCATTAAGGAACATATCTACAATTGTAACGAATGTAGCAATAATGATTACGAATACTGGTATACGTATTTCTCCTGGAATAAACTTCTTAAGTAATGATATAAATACGTTGGACATTGTTAAAACAGCTATTACAGAAATACCCATTGCAATACTATTGATAGCTGTTGTAGAAACTGCAAGTACAGAACACATACCGATCAACTGCACAAATATAGCATTTTCATTGATTATACCATTTTTTATTATATTTGAAAATTTCATTATTACACCTCCAATTCTATTCTGACAAGTAGTTTGTGAAAGCTTCTATTGCACCATTAACTCCATAAAGAACTCCTTCTGAGGAAACAGTCGCTCCTGATATTAACATTACTTCATCAGTTGAGCTCTTTCCAACAAATGATTCTTGGAATGATTTATCATCTACTATTTTAGAACCTAAACCAGGAGTTTCCATTTGTTCAATTACTCTTATTTCAGTAATTGTACCATCTAAAGCAATACCAGTAACAGTTATTATGTCTCCACCATAACCACCTGATTTAGTTTTAAATGTATATCCAATTTTTTCTCCACCTTTTTTAGCTTCGAAAACTTCTTGAACAAATATGTTATCAGCTTTTATCTCATCAAGCTTTGCTGCATCAAGAGCAACAAATTCATCTGCATCTTTAAATACTAAGCCATTTGGTCCAAAGCCTCTGTCATCTTCTTTTTCTTCAACTACTGGAGTATCAGTAAAGTAATTTAAATATGCCTTTCTAGCACCATTAACTCCAGTTAATACACCATTGGAAGATATTGTCGCACCTGATAATAGTTGTACTTCATTGTCTGCTGATGGAGATGCAACTAAAACTAAATCATTTGCAAGACTTTTACCAACATATGAACCAGCATAAGATGGGTCATCTGCTACTTTTGTTCCTAAACCTGGTGTTTCTGAGTTTTCTAATACTTTAATTCCTAGAACAGTTCCATCTACACTAAATGCTGAAGCTGTTATAATATCTCCACCATAACCGCTTGATTTTGTCTTAAATGCATAAGCAATAATTTCTTCACCTTTCTTAGCTTCAAAAACCTCTTGAACAAAAGCATTTTCTGCGGTTATTTCTGCTAATTTAGTTTCATCAATAGGATTAAAACCATCTGCTTCTGTAATAAGTTCTTGATAAGCTCCAAAGCTTGCAGCCTTTGCTCTTTCCACTATTATTGGTGATGTTATGCTATTTGAATAAGCAAGAACTCCTCCTGCTAAAGCACCAGATATCAACAAAACTGCTCCAAATCTAATTGTTTGATTCATTTTTTCTTACCTCCCCAAAGACTCTTGGTTTAGTCCATTTTTCTATAACTGGACCTGCAACGTTCATAATAAGGATTGAGTATGAAACGCCTTCTGGCATACCACCTTTAACTCTTATTAATGCAGTTAAAAGTCCACAACCAACAGCGAATATAATTCTACCCATTGGGGTAACTGGTGCAGAAGAATAATCAGTTGCCATAAAGAAAGCTCCTAGGATTAAACCTCCACCTAGAATATGATAAGCTAGATTTCCTGCATCTACGCCTAATAATACTAACATAATAGCAGTTGTTGCTATATATACAGCTGGAATTTTCCAGTCTATAACATTTCTTATTATTAAATAAGCAGCTCCAATAAGTAAAAGTATTGCTGATGTTTCTCCAATTGAACCACCAATATCTCCAATTAGCATTCTTTGAATTGATGGTAGTGATCCTGCTCCGCTTTTTAAAATCGCAAGTGGAGTAGCAGCACTTATGCCATCTGGATTTATATAGCTTGACATTATTCCAGGCCAGGATGCAACTAACGCAGCTCTTGCAGCTAATGCTGGGTTCATAAAGTTAGATCCAATACCTCCAAATAATTCCTTAACAATAATTATTGCAAAACCGGCTCCAAATATTGCTACCCACCATGGAGCTTCTGCTGGTAGATTAAATGCTAAAAGAATTCCAGTAACAATAGCACTTAAATTACCTACAGCAATATCCCTCTTTAATAACTTTTGAATTCCAACTTCAAATAAAACAGCAGATATAACAGTTACTAATAATAATTTTATCGCATTAAATCCATAAAAATATATACTACCAATCATAGCAGGTGTTAAAGCTATTATTACATCTAACATTATGCTACGTACAGATCTTTTAGATCGTAGATGTGGTGCAGCAGAAACAGTCAGCATGTCATCTAATTTCAATGCATCTGTTTTAATTTCTTCCATTGTTTTTCCTCCTTGCTTCAGAATTATTTTCTTCTTGTCTTTATTTCATATTTTGCATGGTCTATTGACTCAGTTAAAGGTCTCTTAGAAGGACATACATATGAACAACTTCCACATGATATACATGCTAAAGCATCATATTTTTCAGCCATGTCCATTTTATCCTTTAATGAATATGCACTTATATATAATGGTTGTAAATAAACTGGACATACTTTTATACATTCACCACATTTTATACAAGGTAATACTTTATCAACTTTAGTTTCTTCTTCAGTTAAAACCAATATTCCAGATGTTGATTTTACTACTGGAGTATCTAAAGTAAATAGTGCCATACCAGTCATAGGACCTCCAGCAATTATCTTACCTGGTTTTCCATTAAAACCACCACATTGCTCAATCAAATCACCTATGGTTGTACCAACCTTAACTAATAAATTTTTTGGCTCTTTAACTCCATTTCCTGTAACTGTTACTACTCTTTCAGTTAAAGGTTTACCTTCAAGAACTGCTTCTGCACAGGCTAAAGCTGTAGCAACATTAGTAACTATAGAATTAACGTCTTTACATCTTCCACCCTTTGGAACCTTTCTACCAGTAACTGCATCAACAATTCTATAAGAATCGCCTTGAGGGAATTTTGTAACTAATACTGCAACGTTTACATTCTTTTCTTTAATTGCGCCTTTGATAGAATCTACAGCATCCATTTTATTCTTTTCAATTGCTATGTAACCATTATCCGCATCTAAATATTTTTGGATTATGTTTAAACCATCAATTATTTTTTCAGGTTGTTCCAACATAATTCTATGATCACATGTAAGATATGGCTCACATTCAGCTCCATTCAATATTACAGTATCAACGCTGTGGTCATCAGATGTAATTAGCTTAGAATGTAATGGGAATGCTCCTCCACCCATACCAATGATTCCAGCTTCTCTAATTCTATTAGTAATTTCTTCTTTTGATAGCTTTGTTAAGTCAGCCTTCAAACCATAGGATTCATGATATTCATTTAATCCATCAGATTCTATTTCAATTGTTAAAATATTTAATCCTTTAGGATTATATCTTTTCGTGATACTTTTAACAACTCCGGACACACTTGCATGAACAGGTGCAGATAGTTCTGCTTTTGAGTCTCCAATCTTTTGACCTACCTTAACGGTATCTCCTACTTTAACTAAAGCTTCACAAGTTGCACCTACATGTTGTTGTAATGGAATAAAAACAGTTTTTGGTTCTTTGACTCTTTCTATTGCTTTGCCATTGGTAAAACTTTTATTATCCGGTGCATGAAATCCACCTTTAAAAGTGAGATTGTCAAGTCTCATACTCTTCCACCTCTTTATTATTAATATTTTTAATATTTTAAAAGAATAAGCTTAGATTAACTAAGCTTACCTTTAATATTATAGCATTAAAATGTTTATATGTACATAAATAAGGGTAATAATGTTCTTTTTTATATTAAAATGGTGCGAGTAATGGGACTTGAACCCATACGCCATTTCTAGCACATGCCCCTCAAACATGCCTGTCTGCCAATTCCAGCATACTCGCCAATTAAAAGGACTTTTAGTCCCCTTAATATTATAATGACTTTTACTCTAAATTTCAACTTAATTAATCGAAAGCAAGAAAACATTTTTCCAATCCATTATATGGGTTAAAGTAGGTAGGAGAAAGTTCTCCTCTTATATCCTTATTTACCAACAAGGATTTATTCTTATATAATAGACTAATATATGGTAATTCCGAAACCAAGAACTCCTGAAGAGAAGCATAATTATTTAATTTGTCATTCTCACTATATGAAGTATTTACTCGCGTTAATAAATTATCTAAGTCCAGATTGCTATATTTTATAAAATTTTTGTTGATATGTTGAGAACTATGGAATAGCGATGATAACTCAGGTATTACTGACATTTGCCACCCTAAAATAGCCATATCATATTGACCAGAGAACAATCTTGAATTAAGTTCACTCCATTCATTTTCCACTTCATCTAAGGAAATATCCTCATTATATTCTGAATTAAAATCAAGCATTACTTCTATACCTATTTCTGATAAATCTTCTCGTATCATTTGCGCTGTTTTTAATCTATAAATATTAGATGGATTTGTTATTAGTTTAAAAGATAATTTACCATCCTGATTCTCCAATATCCCATCACCATCACCATCTATATACCCAAGGCTAGCTAATATTTCTTTAGATATTTCATTACTATATCCATAAGTATTAGCCGCATCGGAAATAAGCCAGGAATTTGGATTCAAAGGTACATCAGTCTGTGTTCCATGACCTAGGTAAACCTTTTGAATTATCTCTTGCCTGTTAATTCCATAATTAATTGCTTGCCTTATTTTACTACCATTAACTCCAGAAAATACTTCGTTGGTAAAGTTGAACCCTATAAATTCATATTCTCCTGACACGTATTCAAAAATATTAATTCTTGAGTTTTGTTGGTATTTGTCCCAGTCAACTCCTATGGTTGGAGTAATATCTATTTGTCCAGCATCAAAAGCAGTTAGAAATAATTCTTCATTTTCCAAAACCCGTCCTATAATGGAGGATATTTGCGGTTCTCCTCCAACATACTTTTCATTTGCTACTAATTTAATGCTTTTATATTTTTCATAAGAACTAAATTTATATGGTCCAGTACCTATGGGAATATAGTCTTCAACTGTAAATGTCTGACTTACAGAGTCAAATAAATGTGAAGGCATTATTGGAAAAGTAAGCAGTTCTTTAATATTACCAAAAGGTTCTTGAGTAGATATTTCCAGATTGTAATCATCAATTTTTATGAAAGTCAAATATTTAATGCTATCTGTTGAATAAAATGCCCCAAGAGCTGTAGATATCAAATTGTTATATGTACTCACATCGGTGGCGATTTTTATAGCATTTAAAGTAAATATTACATCATCTGTTGTAAACTTCTCTCCATCATGCCAATAAATATCATCACGCAAGGTAATCTTTAATCCATTGGAAGTATCTTCATAGGATGAAACTAATCGAGGTATCGGCTTTAAACTTTCATCAAACTCAAATAATCCCTCAAAAATTAGTTTGCTAAAATAATGGTAACTAGTATTTTTAGTCATTAATGGGTTTAATGTATTAAATGGTGTAAGAGGTAAAACAACTTCCCCTCCTTCTACAATCACATATTCTAAACCATCTATAATATTATCTTTTTTCTCTTCTACGGATTCTATTTCTCCATTGCATCCCACTAAACTAGATGCAATCAACAATGATGCTAGTAAAATTATTAAGAATCTGTGTTTCAAATTAATCCCCCTTACCTAAAGGATTTAACTAAATTTATCAATATTGCTCTTACGTTAATTATAGCATCAATATAGATAGTATTAAAACTATCAGGTTTTTCCATGTATTCAGTATATATGGCACTATAAATTCTATGATTTCTTTCTACTTTTACGAGATAATCACCAGTTTCATTCAATGGGATTTTATAAAGAGATTTCCCATCTAGGCTATAAGAGCTTTCACCTAACCATTTCCTTACATTACCACTTCCTGCATTATATGCAGCTAATACTAAATCCAGATCGTCATTAAATTCTATCATAAGTTTCTTAATATACCAGGTACCAATTTGAATATTAGTTTTAGGTTCATACAATAGCTCTTCTGTATAATCTTCAATACCTAGCTCTTGGGCTCCCCATAAACCTGTCTGTGGACTTATCTGCATAAGTCCTTTAGCATCTTTAATTGAAATTGCATCTTTATTGAATTTACTCTCAACATTTATAATGGCAGATACCAATAAAGGATCTATGTTCTGCTCCCTTGAATACTTTACTATAAACTCCTTATATCCCATAGGATAGAAAAATGCAACAACAAGTCCCAAAATTATAGCAAAGATTAATATAAAAATTGTAATTCTAAATAACCCTCTAATAGCACTCATTAATGACAAAAACAACTAGAAACCCCTCCATTGCTGCTCCAAGATCCCCAACATATGATCTAAATTCCTTTCAAGTTCCTCAAGATTACCATTGTTTAACAGTAATCTTGTTGACATATCTTTCTTTTCTTCAACATCAATTTGAGCATTTATTTTTGAAATGGCTTCATCCATGTCGATATTATCTCTCTCCATTAATCTCTTTATTTGAGTATCCAAATCTGAATAAACCATCCAAATTTCCTTTAAGTTCAAGTTATAACTTGATAGATAATCAATAGTTTCAAATAACAATGGTATATCAAGAAATATTATCCTCATATCTTTACATAAGCTTTCTACCTGATTTTTAATCTCTTCATAAACCCTTGGATGTATGATTGTATTTAATTTATCCCTTAGGAATGGGCTTTCAAATATTAACCTACTTAGTTTTTTTCTGTTTAGAGTCTTATCCTCTTTAAGAATATTTAGCCCAAAAACATCAACAATATCATTATAAGATGGTTTTCCTATTTCTACAACCTGCCTAGCAATGAGATCAGCATCTATTACTAGATAACCTTTTTTTATCAGCATCTTGGAGACTGTTGATTTTCCTGTTGCAATACCACCAGTTAAACCTATTAGGATACAATTATTTTGTGTCATACCAACTATCCCCTATCATCATATCAACCTTTAGCGGAACCTTAAGACTAATTGAATTCTCCATAATATCCTTAACAAAATCTTGAACAATATCCTCTTCATCCTTATGAATTTCTATTATCAGTTCATCATGTACTGTTAAGATAAGTCTTGATTTAAGTTTATCATTTTTTAACTTGTTATAAACCTTAACCATAGCAAGTTTGATAATATCAGCTGCGCTACCTTGAATTGGGGTATTCATTGCTATTCTTTCACCAAAGGATCTTACATTGAAATTTTTAGCATTTAATTCAGGAATATATCTCCTTCTATGAAGAATAGTTTCTACAAACCCATCTTTTTTACCTTCCTCAACTGTTCTATCCATATATTCCTTTACCATTTTGAAATTTTCAAAATATTTATCTATATATTCCTTGGCCTCTTTTCTACTAATGTTTAGGTCTCTGGATAATCCAAAATCAGAAATTCCATATACTATACCGAAATTTACAGCTTTGGCTCTAGACCTCTGATCACTAGTGACATCCTCTAAATCAACATGGAAAACTTGGGATGCAGTTTTTCTGTGTATATCTTCGCCACTTAAAAAAGCATCTATCATATTTGGATCATTTGAGATGTGAGCCAGAACCCTTAACTCAATTTGTGAATAGTCTCCATCTAAAAGTTTAAAATCACTACTTTCAGCAATAAAAGCCTTTCTTATTCTTCTTCCATCCTCTGTTCTAATAGGGATATTTTGAAGATTAGGCTCCTGGCTTGAAATCCTACCAGTAGATGCTACAGTTTGATTGAAATTAGAATGTATTCTTTCTGTATTTCTATTTATTAAAGCTATTAAACCATCTATATAAGTAGATTTCAACTTAACTATTTGCCTATATCTTAATATTTTACCTATTATTGGATGTTGATCATATAGTTTTTCTAATACCTCTACATCTGTAGAATATCCTGTTTTCGTTTTCTTAATTACAGGAAGCATTAACTTATCAAACAATACATCTCCAATTTGCTTAGGTGAATTTATATTAAAGTTCATACCTGCATATTCATAAATCTCTTCAGTAAGAGTATTTATTTCAAGGTTATACTCCTCACCCAGGTTAGTAAGCTCATTTTTATCAATCTTAAATCCAATAAATTCCATATTGGCTAGTACCTCTACTAGTGGAAGCTCAACTGTTCTAAATAAATCATCCATTTCCTGTTCTATTATTTTTTCCTTCATAATAGGCTCTAAAGCAAAGGATGTTTCTAGGATAAAGGATGTATGGTCAATAATCTTACTTTTATCCAATTCTCCAAAGGTTTTAATTGATTTACCTTTTCCAAGAAGTTCTGCTTCATCAACCCCATATACTCCCAAATAACTATCACTTAAATTATTTATTGAATAATTGCTTTGACTTGGATCTAGAAGGTATTGTGCTATTAAAGCATCAAAGCTAAAATTCTTTATCTGGATTCCAAGTCTAAAAAGTTGAACAATATCTACCTTTAGATTATATCCTATCTTTTCAACTTCAGAGTCCTCAAAAACATACTTGAACTCCTCAACAAACTCACTTTCATATAAGCTTAAATCTATATATTTCGTTATGTCATTAGATGTTTTAAGACCTATGCCTATAATTTTATCTTCTACATAATTATTTCCATTCAAAATGAACTTAAAAGCAAATTTATTAGCACTTTTAATACTGGTGATTAACTTACTAAAATCTGATGGCGCTATTTCTTCTGATTCATAATCAAATACAATATTTTTGTTAATTTTAAATTCATCAGGTATTCTATTAATGAGACTCTTAAATTCTAATTCTTCGAAAACATTTCTTAACTCCAGCCACTGAGGTTCCTGTACCTTTAGATCCTCTAATTCTGATTGTAATGGTACATTTCTTATTATTTCTCCTAATTTCTTGCTAATAAAAGCTAAATTTTTATTTTCAACAAGATTTTCCTTTAATTTCTTACCACTTATTTCATCTATATGTTCATATATATTATCAATATTTCCATATTCCTTAATTAGTTTAAGTCCTGTTTTTTCTCCTATACCTGGTACACCTGGAATATTATCAGATTTATCTCCCATTAAACCCTTAAGCTCAATAAATTGTTCTGGTTCAATTCCATAGTCAGATATGATTCTATTTCGATCATATTCTTCAGTTTCTGTTATACCTTTTTTAGTCAAAATAACACTTGTGTTGTCACTGGCAAGTTGTAAATAATCTCTATCTCCCGTAACCAATATTGTTTTAAGGCCATTTTCTTCTCCTATACTGGCCAAAGTTCCAGCTATATCATCTGCTTCAAATTCGTTCATTTCCATAGTAACTATATTCATATAGGACAATATTTCTTTAACTAAAGGAAATTGCTGAGCCAATTCTGAAGGAGTTTGCTGTCTAGTTCCTTTATAATCTTTATATTCCCTGTGTCTAAATGTTGGTCCTTTCTTATCAAAAGCAACACAGATATAATCTGGATTGTGTTCCTCTTTAACCTTGTAAAGCATAGTTAAAAAGCCATATACACCATTGGTATACAAACCCTTCTTTGTATTTAACAAAGGTAGAGCATAAAACGCTCTATGCAATAAGGAGCTTCCATCTATTATCATAATAATCTTCTTATCCACAATATCACTCCCACTTAATTTATTAATCTTTTTTACTATACTACTTAAACTCAACATAATTAGTATACCTTAAATCCATCTTAAGGTAAATAAAGATGCAAATATTTATTGCATTTAAGCAAGTTTTGTGTTATTATAAATCTTGTCACTAAGCCGAAGTGATGGAATTGGCAGACGTACTGGACTCAAAATCCAGCGGTGGCAACACCGTGCGGGTTCGACCCCCGCCTTCGGCACCATAAATAACTAAACCCTTATAGACGCTATAGGCGATTATAAGGGTTTTTTCATACAAAAAGCAACCTTAAAGGTTGCTTTATCTATACTTATTCACATTGATTTTATGTTCATTGAATGTTTTTGCAAAAACATGACCGCCTTCTCCAAGAACATAATACAAATAGTCGTGATCTTCTGGATAAAGAGCCGCTTCAATGGACTTCTTCCCAGGAGAAGCTATTGGTCCTGGTGGAAGAGAAGTATTTCTATAGGTATTAAATGGGTTGTCCTTTTCCAAATCTGCATAAAGGACTCTAGTCATATGTTCTTTCCCTTCCCCAAGTCCATAAATTACTGTAGCATCAATTTGTAACAACATGCCTTTTTCCAGTCTGTTATATATTACTCCTGCTATTGTAGCTCTTTCTGCATCATTATAAGCTTCTCTTTCAATTAATGAAGCAATAGTTAACAGCTGATGACGACTAAGCCCCATATCCTTAGCCTTGGCATTATATTCATCTGTAAACACGCTGTCCATTGTAGTTGCAAGTTTTTTTACTATTTCATCTATTGACTGTTTCTTAGTAAAATAATAGGTATCTGGAAATAGATATCCTTCCATTTTAAAATACAGGTTGCTAGTATCAATATCATAACCTTTTAATTCAAAATAATCCTCCGTAGCTTGGATAAAATCTTCTGCTGTCCCTAGCTGAGCTTCTTCAATTTTATCGGCAAATTGATGTAGAATAAACCCTTCAGGAAAAGTAAGCTTTATTTGCTCCTCTTGTTCTCCCTTTTGAATAATTTCATAGATTTTATATATATCAAGTTTTGGTTCTAAATCATATGTACCAGGTTTAATATTTTTAGCCATATCTTGTCCTTTATATCTAAACCAAAGTTTACTTCTTATTACTCCCTTATCGTATAAATTTTGGGCAACTGAAGAAAGTGAAGCTCCTTTTTTTACCTCAAAACTAATAGATTCATCATTTTTTGTCTCTGTTAAATAATCAGGTAGAAATTTATATGTACTTATGAAAGCTGGATGTAAAATAAAAGTATCTTCTAGAGCTTCAGGAGACTATAAACCTAATGAAGACTTTAACGGTATGCCTGTAGTAGATGAAGATAGTTACTATTTAGAAACATTCGATTTCGTATTGAATCCAGGTTTTACAGAAACTAATCCTTTGATTAAAGAAAATATGAACAAGATAAAAGACGAGATGAGGAGACTTGACATGGAATTCACACAAAAAATTTACGAAGATTTAAGAACTGAGAAGACAACTTTAAACGAACAGCTTATTAAAACAAGAGAAGAAAA
>CAZHLF010000025.1:13563-16387 GCA_964532845.1 uncultured Tissierella sp. | reverse complement strand
TTCAATATATTCAAATGTAGTATTCATGCGAGTTGCAGAGTTCTGCAACGAGCTATTCAAGTAAGACAAAGGGGGTAGTATTTTGCAAACACCTAATAGATCAACAAAATTGAGACTTAGGATAATCTTAGGTGTAGTTATTGGTTTGGTAATACTACTAGTAGGAAGATTATTCTACCTACAGATATATAAGAATGAAGAACTAAAAAAAGGTGCCTTAGAGCAATGGACTAAGGGGATAGATATAAAATCAAATAGAGGCATAATATATGACAGAAAGGGTAAAAAGCTAGCAGTCAGTGTCACTTCCTATACAGTTTGGGCAACACCTTCAGATATTAAAGATCCCGCTGCAACTGCAAATACTGTTTCTGAAATATTAGAAATGGATCAAGCCCTAGTTTTAGAAAAGCTAACAAAAAATACTAGAACTGAAAAAGTAAAGCAATGGATCACAAGAGATGAAGCACTTGAATTAAGGAAGTTAAATATTAGAGGAATTACTGTAGTTGATGATAGTAAAAGATATTATCCATATGGTAATTTTGCATCCTATATACTAGGATTTACAGATGTTGATAATAATGGCCTTTACGGTGTGGAAAAAACTTATGATAAATATCTTACAGGAATACCAGGCAAATGGGTAAAAACTACAGATGCTGCTAACAGACAATTGCCTTATGATGGAGAAAAAATTTATGATGCTCAAGATGGTCTCTCCGTTGTACTTACTATAGATGAAACAATTCAACACTTCGCCGAAAAAGAAGCAACTCAAGCCTTATTAGACAATAAGGCTAAAAATGTTTCTATAATTATTATGGATCCATATACTGGAGATATATTGGCTTTGGCAAACAAACCAGATTATAATCCGAATGAACCAAGAGTACCTCTAGATGAGGCTACAAAAGCGGAGTGGGAAGGGCTGCCTATAGAACAACTTCAGGAAAAATGGTACTCCATGTGGAGAAACTTTGCAATTAATGATATTTATGAACCAGGTTCAACTTTTAAGATAGTAACGGCAGCTGCTGCACTTGAGGAAAATAGTGCAAATTTGAATACACATTATTTTTGTGATGGGTTTGTTAGAGATATAAAGGGTGTTGTCATAAAATGTGCTAGTTGGTACAATCCTCATGGAGATCAAGATTTTGCTGAAGCCTTTAGTAACTCCTGTAATGTTGCTTTTGTTAATATGGGTAGACAAGTGGGAAAAGAAAAGCTGTACAAATATATAAAAGCCTTTGGTTTTGGTGAAAACACAGGTATTGAGTTACTGGGAGAATCACCTGGGATAATTCCTTCATCAACTGATGTGATAAAAGAAGTAAATCTTGCGACACTTTCATACGGTCATGGTATAGCAGTTACGCCACTTCAGATGGTAAATGCTTTTTCAACCATAGCCAATGGTGGCAATCTCATGAAGCCAAGGCTTATTAAGGAATTAATAGATCATGAAGGAAATATTGTTGAAAGCTATCCAGTTGAAGTTAAGAGGAAAGTTCTATCAGAAGAAACCTCTGAGAAAATGCTTCTTCTTCTAGAGGGAGTAGTTAAGGATGGTACAGGTAGACATGCATATATACCTGGCTACAATGTTGGTGGAAAATCAGGTACTGCAATGAAAATAATAGATGGTAGATATGTTGATGGTAAATATATAGCCTCTTTTGGAGTAGTAGCACCTGCAGATGATCCAAAAATTGTAGCATTAATAATTATTGATGAACCTCAAGGTGTTTATTATGGAGGAACTATTGGTGGTCCTGTAGCACAAGCTGTTGTTGAAGAAACATTAAATTATCTAGAGGTACAAAGGAAGTTTTCTGACGAGGAATTAAAAGAAATTGATACAAAAGTAGTAGTTCCAGATGTTCGAAATTTAAAAATTGGGGAAGCTGGAAAAACTCTTACTGACTTAGGCTTAAAGTATACAACAGAATATCTTGAAATAACTACAGATTCAATAATTATGGACCAGTTTCCATTACCTGAAACCGAGGTGATAAAAGGTTCTATTGTAGACTTGTATCTTAACCTAAAGCCTAAAACTATTATAATGCCAGATTTAATTGGAAAGACTAATGAAGAAGTAAAAGAAATACTTGACAGCATGAACCAGCAATATATACTTAATGGTTCTGGTAAAGTTATAAATCAGATTCCTGCACCAGGTGAAGAAGTAAGTGGTGAAATCAATATAGTTATTGATTTTTCAGACACTTAAATTTTAGGCGACTTTATAGTTGCCTTTAATTAATTTTATCAGTGTGTAGGAGTTGTATCATGATCCTAAAAGAACTTCTGGGTAGTTTCCCCATTGTAAAATCTGAAGGAACCCTGGAACTTGATGTAAAAGGTATGAGTCATGATTCACGAATGATAAGAAATGACTTTATGTTCATTGCAAGAATGGTATTTAATAATGATGGATATGAATTCATTCCAGAAGCTATTGAAAAAGGGGCTAGAGTCATTGTTTTAGAAAGAGATGTAAATTTAATGCCAGATATTACATATATCTAGGTTGATGATATGATGGATTTTCTGGTAAGTATAGCTTCCAAATTTTATGACTATCCTCAAGATAAAATATTTATAATAGTGTAACAGGAACAAATGGTAAAACATCTACCACTTACTTTATAAAAAATATAATAGAGATGAGTGGGAAAAGTTGTGGTAGGCATATTTACCAATTTGTCTAAGGAACACTTAGATTTTCATTATGCTATGGAAAATTATTTCCTTTGTAAATTAAAGCTATTTCATATGACAAAGAAATATAATATTATAAATATAGATGATTACT
>CAZHLF010000025.1:0-13553 GCA_964532845.1 uncultured Tissierella sp. | reverse complement strand
AAAACATCTATGGATAAAAATTATCTTACTTACGGATTTAATAAAAACGCTGATATCTATTGTTCTTTAAAGTCGTATTCTATCACTGGAACAAAATTTGAAATATATTTTAAAAATGAAAATAAGGAAATTTGCCTTAATCTACCAGGAAAATTTAGTGTTTATAATGCCTTGGCTGCCATCTCTTGTGGTATTGCATTGAATATAGATTTGGATATAATTAAGAAGGGTATTGAAAAGGTTAATGGAATTAATGGTCGCTTTGAAATAGTTCCAACAAACAGAGATTTTACAATAATAGTTGATTTCTCACATACTTCAGATGGCATAGCAAAGGTCTTGGAATCCATAAAGAAAATATCAGCAGATAGGAAGATTGTTGTATTTGGAGCTGGTGGAGACAGGGATAGAACAAAGAGACCTGAAATGGGAGAGGTTGTTGTTAATCTTGCAGATTATGCAATAATTACTTCAGATAATCCACGATATGAGGATCCCCTTGCCATAATTGATGACATATTGGTTGGAATTAGAAGAAAAAAAGCGGATTATGATATTATTATTGACCGAAAAAAAGAAATATAGCATGCTATAGATATTGCAAAGCCAAATGATATTATCCTGGTTTTGGGTAAGGGTCATGAGAATTATGTCATTCTAGAGAATAAGAAATATCCCTTTGATGAAAGACAGATAATTTTAGATTACATTAAAGATTAAAGCATTTGAGAGGAGAAGAAGATGGAATTTTTTCACATTATTAGAACAATAATTATAGCATTTATTATAAGTCTGCTACTTGGACCTATTATAATCCCTATGCTTAAAAAATTAAAGGTAGGTCAAAGTATTAGAGAGGATGGTCCACAGTCACACTTATCAAAATCTGGGACTCCAACCATGGGTGGTATTATAATATTTGCAGCACTGCTTATTGCAGTTACTACATCTGGAATATTTACAAACGATATGCTTATATTAATTATGGCCACCCTTGGTTTTGGTTTAATTGGTTTTATTGATGATTACATCAAGGTTGTTATGCATAGGAATTTAGGGTTAAGAGCCTATCAGAAACTCCTTGCACAAGTAATTCTGGCTCTAGTACTAGCATTATACCAATCCAATACGTCCATTGTAGAGACCAAGGTTATTTTTCCATTTATAAGCAATCAACACTTGGATTTAGGGCCATTATATATACCATTTATTGTTTTTGTTGTAGTAGGTACTGTAAATGCAGTAAATTTAACTGATGGTTTAGATGGATTGGCTACAGGAGTTTCTATCATCGTTCTTTCTTTCTTTAGTATAGTTGCATTAAGCTGGGGTATGGGAAGTATATCAGTTTTTTCTTCTGCATTAACAGGAGCTTGTTTAGGTTTCTTAATACATAATGCTCATCCTGCCAAGGTATTTATGGGGGATACTGGTTCCTTAGCTTTAGGTGGTGCAATATCTGCCATTGCTATACTTATGAACCTTTCTCTTATTATTCCAATAGTAGGAGGAATATTTTTCGCAGAAGCTTTATCAGTGATAATACAGGTGCTATCATTTAAACTGACTGGAAAACGCGTATTTCTTATGGCACCATTACATCATCATTTCGAGCAAAAAGGATGGAAGGAAACAAAAGTTGTAGGAGTATTTTGGTTTATTACAGTTGTGCTATGTATAATTGGAATAATAAGTTTAAATTAAGAAAGTAAGGTGTGCCTAATGTACTTGGAAAACAAAAGAGTTCTTATATTAGGAATGGGTATTACAGGTATTTCATCAGTAAAGGCAATCTATAATCAAGGTGCAAAAATAACTATAACCGATACTAAAACTGAAGAACAGCTATTTGATGTACTTAATCAGCTAAAAGATATTCCTATGGAAAGATCTTTGGGAGTAGATGATATGGATTTATCGGGAATTGATTTAGTAATAAAAAGTCCAGGAATTCCTCCTAGGGCAAAAATTATTCAAAAGGCAATTGGTTTAAATATCGAAGTTATTACAGATATTGAGGTAGCATATAGAATATTAAAAGAGGATAACTTTATAGCTGTAACAGGTACCAATGGTAAAACCACCTGTACTACTTTAATAGGTGAGATATTTAAGAATGCAGGTTTAACGACATATGTTGTAGGAAATATTGGGACTGGAATACTTGAGAAGATAAATCATACACAGAAAGATGATGTATTTGTAATCGAATGTAGCAGCTTTCAACTAGAGCATACAACTAGCTTTAAACCTAAAATTGCCCTAATTACAAATATTACCCCAGATCATATAGACTGGCACGGTTCTCTAGAAAATTACAGTAATGCAAAAATGAAGATCTTTAAAAATCAAAATATTGATGATTACTTGGTACTTAATCATGATGATGAAGTACTAAAAAATATAGGAAAAGAAGTTAAGTCAAATATTATTTGGTTTAGTATTAAGGAAAAACTTACAAAAGGTATCTATATAGAAGACGAATATATTGTCATTAATGATGGAGAGAAAAAGGAAAAAGTAAGGGCATATGATGAGTTGAAGATTTTAGGAAAGCATAATCTTGAAAATGCTTTGGGGTGTATAGGGGTTGCCCTTGCAATGGATATAAATCTTCATACTATAAAAGAAGTATTATCAACATTTATGGGAGTTGAACACAGGATTGAGTTTGTTGCTACTAAAAAAGGGATATCTTTTTATAATGACTCTAAGGGCACAAACTCTGATGCCAGTATTAAAGCAATAGAAGCTGTAAAATCACCTATTATTCTAATTGCTGGAGGCTATGATAAAGGTGGCGATTTTAATTCACTTATAAAAGCTTTTAATGGCAAGGTTAAGGCACTAGTGCTAATAGGCCAGACTAAAGACAAGATTAAAAATACTGCTTTAGAAAATGGATTTAATCATATTTATGAAGCTAATACCTTAGAGGAAGCAATTGAATTATCCTATTCAATTGGAGAATCTGGAGATAATGTATTGTTGTCTCCTGCTTGTGCTAGTTGGGATATGTTTAAAAATTATGAGATGCGAGGCAAGATTTTTAAGGATATTGTAAGAAATTTAGTGGAGTGATAGAATGGAAAAAAACAAGAAAATCATTAAAAAAAAATCTGTTGATTTTATCCTTCTTATTGCAGTCCTATCACTTGTTCTAATTGGCCAAGTAATGGTGTTTAGTGCAAGCTGGCCAGAAGCTATGGTTGATTTTAAAGATGGATACCATTTTTTTAGAAAACAACTGTTAGCAGCTTTGGCAGGTACTGCATCAATGTTGGTTTTAATGAATTTTAACTATAAATACTTTAAAAAGTTAGCTTTGCCAATTTATCTCTTGTCATTATTATCAGGGTTTTTATTGTTTACACCTTTAGGGGTTGAGCTTAAAGGAGCAACGAGGTGGATAGATTTAGGTTTTACAACTTTTATGCCATCTGATGCAATAAAATTTGGATCAATAATTTTCTTTGCAGCATTTCTAGCTAAAACAAAAAATAAAATAACAACATTAGTACATGGAACCTTACCAAGCCTTATAATCATTGGTATATCCTGTGGGATGATATTTCTGCAGCCAGATTTAGGAACCGCAGTGACTCTAGCTGGGGCACTTATGGGCATGTTTTTTATAGCAGGTATGAGAATTAGTCACATGTTAGCTTTGGCTACAGGGTTTGCAGGATTTCTATATTATGCAATAGCAGGTGATGGCGATGGGTATAGAATGGAGAGGTGGACAACTTTTTTAGATCCCTTTGCAGATAAATTAGGAAGTGGTTGGCAAATAGTTCAATCCCTTTATGCTTTAGGCTCAGGTGGACTATTTGGCCTTGGCCTTGGTAAGAGTAGACAAAAATTTTTCTATATACCAGAAGCATATAATGATTTTATTTTCTCAATCATTGGAGAAGAATTAGGTTTGTTTGGAACCCTGTTGGTATTATTTTTATTTTTATTGGTAATTTGGAGAGGTATTATTATTTCGCTAAAAACTGAGGATTTATTTGGATGCTATTTAGCTGCAGGAATAACTGCACTAATAACTGTTCAATCTCTTATTAATATTGCTGTTGTAACCTCGTCAATTCCAACTACCGGTATTACTATGCCATTTATAAGCTATGGAGGTACATCTCTATTGTTTTATATGTCAGGAATAGGAATACTTTTAAACATTTCAAGATACGCAAAGCTAGATAGGAGCTGATAAGAGTGAAGTATTTATTATCTGGAGGAGGAACTGGAGGTCATATATATCCAGCCCTGGCCATCGCTGCAGAAATAGTTAGAAGAGATAACGATGCAGAAGTACTTTTTGTTGGTACAAAAGATGGATTAGAAAGTGAACTGGTTCCTAAGGCAGGCTATAATTTTAAAACAATAAGAGTAAATGGAATGCCAAGAAGGCTTAATAAAAAATCCTTTATAGCTATACGGGAACTTATCTATGGATTAAGAGAGTCGAAAAATATTATCAAAGAGTATAAACCTGATGTAGTAATTGGGACTGGAGGATTCGTTAGTGGTCCGGTAGTCTATACTGCTAAAAATAAAGGTATTCCAATTTTAATACATGAGCAAAATGCATTTCCGGGTATTACAAACAAAATATTAGGAAATTATGCAGATAAAATTGCTGTAACATTTGAAGAGGCAAAAAAATATTTTAAGCACCATGATAGAGTTGTTACAACAGGTAACCCTATTAGAAAAGAAATTCTACAAGTGAACAAAACAATTGCATATAATAAACTAAATATTAAACCACATCTTCCCTTTGTTTTATCCTTTGGTGGTAGTGGTGGTCAAAAGAGTTTAAATGATGCTATTTATGATATAATTAAAAATTACCATCCAGATGATGGTTATCAGCTTATACATGTTACAGGTACAAGAATGTATGATACTTTTATCCAAAAGTTAAAGGATGATGGAATAATCCTAAATGAAAATATAAAAGTATTGCCTTATTTTTATGAAATGCCAGAGGCTTTGAATATTGCAAACTTAATAGTAACCAGTGCAGGAGCAATTACATTGGCAGAAATCTCTGCTGTAGGAATACCAAGTATTCTTATTCCAAAAGCTTATACAGCTGAAAATCATCAGGAATATAATGCCAGAACCTTTGAAGAAAATGGTGCTAGCATTATGATACTCGAAAAGGATTTATCATATGAAAAATTAAAAAGTACAATTAATACTGTGATTAATGATGGAAATAAGTTGAAAAAAATGTCGGAAAATAGTAAAAAGATGGGTAAAATAGATGCAGCTGGATTAATAGTTGACCAAGTCATGAGCATACTTAAAAAAAAGTAACCCTAAATATTTCATTGCATAGAATATTCATATAGTGCAATGGAGGTGGGTGAATGGAAAAGTATATTATAAATGGAGGCCACAAGCTTTCAGGTAAAGTTAGTGTTCAAGGTGCCAAAAACTCAGTTTTGCCAATTTTAGCTGCTTCTGTTATATCAGGCAAGGAGAGTATATTATCTAATATTCCAAGACTTAGAGATGTGGATATGATGATAAAAATTCTAATTTCACTAGGGGCCAAGGTTTTCTATGAAGGTAATAATGTTTCAATAGATTCATCTACAATCGACAAAGTAGCATTACCTGAAGACTTAGTTAGAGAGATGAGATCCTCTATAATAATAATGGGAGCGATGCTAGCAAGATTTGGTGAAATAAAGGTGGCTTTTCCTGGTGGTTGTGAAATTGGGCCTAGGCCTATTGATCTACATCTTAAGGGATTAAGACAAATGGGTGCAATTATTGAAGAATCACATGGATTTTTAGAATGTAGGACAACGGGGTTAAAGGGTTGTGAAATTCAATTGGATTATCCTTCCGTTGGTGCAACAGAAAATATTATGCTTGCTGCTGTAACTGCTGAAGGCATAACAACTATTAGAAATGCAGCTAGAGAACCAGAAATTATAGACCTACAGAATTACTTAAACGGGGCTGGTGCAAAGATAAATGGAGCAGGTACTAGTATTGTACAAATTGAGGGAGTAGAAGGTTTAAGAAGCTGCGAACACAGGATAATCCCTGATAGAATTGTAGCAGGAACTTACATGACTGCAGCAGCAATAACAAAAGGTGAAATACTATTAAAGGATATTGTGACTGACCATATCTTAAGCATAATTGCAAAATTAAAGGAAGCAGGGGCAATAGTATATGCAAATGGAAATTCTTTAAAGATCATATGACCACATAAACCTTATGCAATTGAAATGCTTCAAACTTTACCTTATCCAGGATTTCCAACTGATATGCAAGCACAAATAATGTCATTATTGACAGTGGCAAATGGAACAAGTATAGTTAATGAAACTATATTCGAAAACCGCTTTAAGCATGCTGAAGAACTTACCAGAATGGGAGCAAATATAAAAAGTTTTGGTAAAGTTGCAGTTATAAAAGGGGTTAGAGAGTTAACAGGAGCAAAGGTCAGTGCTAAAGACCTACGAGGTGGGGCGGCGCTTGTACTAGCAGGGCTAATTGCACAAGGATCTACTGAAATAGATAACATCTACCATATTAATAGAGGCTATGATGATATGATGGGGATTTTACGGTCCTTGGGAGCTGATATTCGAATAGAATAGCAGCTTTAGCTGCTATTAAAAAGTGGGACAACTATGAGGTGATACTATGAAAAAACCCACAAGAGTTGAAAGAAAAAGACAAAGAAGAAGGATTTATTTTAGATTGGTTTTAATGTTAGCACTCCTTGCAGTAGGAGTTGGTTTTGCATTTAAATCCGATTTTTTTAATATTGAATATATTAATGTAAAAGGTGATAGTATACTTAATAAAGACAGTATAATAAATGCTTCAGGGATACTAATTGGTGAAAACTTATTAAAAATAAGCCCAAAGGATACCGAAGATAAGATAAAATTTCTACCATATATAAAGGATGCAGATGTAAAATATAAAATACCTAATACTATAAATATCCAAGTAGTTGAAAGAGTTCCTGTTATACAACTTAAATCACTTGCAAACTACTTACTTATAGATAAAGAAGGATTCGTAGTTGAAATTACCGATATAAAAAAAGAAGAACTCCCAACTATAGTAGGATATTCAATAAAAGAGAAAAAACCAGGGGAAAATATAAAAGATGATGAAAATGGAATTAAATTAGAGGAATTTTTCACAGAAGATGATATAATAAAAATGATGAAAAAAATCAACAATATTAATTTTGATTTAGAAGGAGAAATTAATATTGATTTAAATAATGGTATTGGTGTTGCCTTTGGACCACTAGATAATATAGAATATAAGTTAAGATTATTAGATAGAATTTTAGTGGACATAGAAAACAAGCAACTAAAATGCAAAATGATTATTATGAATAAGGGTGAAAACCCAATCTTGGTATTAGACAATGAATAGAGGGATAAAGTGAAGAAAACAGGTAATATTATAGCAATTATTGTTTTGTCTATTTTTTTAGGCTTGATATTATCCATCCAGTTTAAAACCGTAAACAAGTCTGTTGGTGAAGGATTACTGCCTACACAAAGGGCACAGCAGCTTGCTGTTGAACTTAAGAATGCTCAAGCTGACAGAGACGCACTTACTTTAAGAATAGAGGAACTAGAATCAAAAATTGAACAGTATGAAAAAGGTGGCGTAGAAAATAATCTCTATGCAGAGAACCTATATAAGGATACAATGAAGTATAGAACACTAGCAGGTTATGTTGACCTTGAGGGACCTGGAATAATACTTGAAATAAATGATCCTCCAGTGGATGTCCAATTTGGGGAAACATATAGCGTTGTGGATGATTTAGATTTAATTCTCCAAGTAATTAGTGTTTTAAATGCTGCTGATGCTGAAGCGATTGCCATTAACGATCAAAGATACACCGGATTTACTGAAATAGTAAGGGCTGGTAATCACATTGTAATAAATGGATTCCCTGTAAGTTCACCAATTGTTATTAAAGCTATTGGGAATTCCGATACTTTAGAATCCGCATTAGCCATAAAACAAGGTATAGTGTGGCAATTGAGGAATTATGATTATATAGTACACTTAACACAAGATAAGAATGTTTCTATACCTAAGTATAAGAAGGTTAAGGATTTTATTTATGCTCGACCTGTTGAGACTTCCGTGAATTGATTGGAGGATGTTATGAAAAATCAAAATCCAAAAACCGTTTTAACAATTTTTAGTATTATTGTAGGGATTTTAATATCTACACAGATGAAACTAAAGGTAGAATCAATAGCTCCTGTTACTCTGAAATCAATTCAAAGCACAAAAGATGAAATTAATGCATTAAATAATGAAATCTTAGAAATGAACAAAATAATTGAGCAAAAGGAAGAAGAGCTGGAGATTTTAATGAATATAAATAAAGGTGATGAAAACATAGTTGATATTTTATTGGCTGATCATAACCTTAATAAAGCAGTATCAGGAAGATCATCTTTAGAAGGTCCTGGAATTAGAATAACTATGTATGACAATATGTCTCCATTAATAGATGGATTTGATATAAATGATAGCGTTATACATGATGTAGATATTTTAAATATATTAAATGACTTAAAATTAGCTGGGGCTGAGGCAATTAGTATTAATAACCAAAGGGTTGTATCCACATCAGAAATAATTTGTGGTGGTCCTATAATTAGAATTAATGGTAAGAGCATTGGTACCCCGTTTGTAATAAAAGCCATTGGAGATTCAAAGCAATTGATGGCATCAGTAAATGCACCTGGCACATACGGTGATATATTAAAGTCAGTCTACCAAATAGGATTTGAGCCAGAAACTCAGGATAGCGTAGTAATTCCTGCATATAACGGCAACTTTAACTATACCTATGCAAAGCCAGCTGGAGAGGGTGATTAAATGGTATTTGCACTTATAGGTATTTTAATTGGTGCTGTTATAGGTTTTTTACTACCATATACCTATAATACAGCGTATTCTCTTTATATATCTGTGGCAATTTTGGCCTGTTTGGATTCTGTATTTGGAGGAATTAGGGCTAATCTTCAGAATCAGTTTAGTGTAAAGATGTTTGTATCAGGTTTTTTTGGAAATGCTCTATTAGCAGCATTTTTAGCATATATAGGCGACAGACTGGGTGTACCTTTATATTATGCAGCAATTTTCACCTTTGGAGGTCGACTCTTTGATAATTTAGGAGCTATAAGACGTATTTGGTTGAATAAAATCGACAAGAAAGTAAAGGAATAACTTAAGGATAAGGGGGAGTATTAATGTTTGATTTTGATATCGATGTTGATCAATTTGCAAAGATTAAAGTAGTAGGTGTAGGTGGAGGAGGAAATAATGCAGTAAACAGAATGGTTGAAGAAGGAGTTAGAGGTATTGAGTTTATTGCTCTTAATACAGATAAACAAGCTTTATATTCATCAAGAGCAGAAACAAAACTTCAACTTGGTGAAAAAATAACTAAGGGACTTGGAGCAGGTGCTAATCCTGAAATAGGCTCAAAATCTGCTGAAGAAAACCGAAATGAAATAACTGAAGCACTAAAAGGTGCAGATATGATTTTTATAACTGCTGGAATGGGTGGTGGAACAGGTACAGGTGCAGCACCTGTAGTTGCTGAAATTGCTAGAGAACTAGGAATTCTTACAGTTGGTGTAGTTACTAAGCCATTTACGTTTGAAGGTAAGAAAAGACTAACTCAAGCTGAAAAAGGTATTATTGAATTAAAAGATAAAGTAGATACATTAGTTACTATACCAAATGATAGATTATTGCAAATTGCTGACAAGAAGACTACAATGTCACAAGCTTTTATGATGGCTGATGAGGTACTTAAACATGGTATTCAAGGCATATCTGATTTGATATCTGTTCCAAATCTTATTAATTTGGATTTTGCGGATGTTAAAACTATAATGCTGGACAAGGGAATTGCTCACATGGGAATTGGACAGGCAAGTGGTGACAATAGAGCAACTGAAGCAGCAAAATTAGCAATAAAGAGTCCTTTATTGGAAACTTCTATAGAAGGAGCAAAATCGGTATTATTAAACATTACTGGTGGTGGAGATTTAGGAATTTTTGAAGTAAATGAAGCTGCAGATTTAATTAGACAATCAGTAGATCAAGATGCAAATATTATCTTTGGTGCAGGTATTGATGAAAGTCTTGGAGATTCTATAAAGATTACAGTTATAGCCACAGGATTTGAGGAAAAACCTGAAGAAAAGGTAAACAAGATCCTTAAGGATAGAACAACTAAAAGAGAAGCGGTTGATAGTGTACATACTGAGGACAACCTTGGTGACCTTGACATTCCAATTTTTTTAAGAAGAAGAGACAAAAAATAACTAGATAATCGTCACGTTGTGTTGTAATGATGCAATTCGTGTTGAAAAACGTATCTTATTGTAGAGATACGTTTTTTTGTTATGTAAAAATTAGACAAATTTCTCATAAGAGATTAATTATAATGAGGTTATGATGTCCCATATATGTTACAAAAGAAGGGTAGGAGGAAGATGTATATAGTTTTGGAATACCTGCTATTGGAAAACTTCATTATAAATTTCCTTATCCTTTACATAAATAAAATCTTAGTAAAAATTCAACCCAAAACCAAGAGAATAATTTTAGGTGCATTAATAGCATCATTTTATTCTTTAGTAATTTTGTATCCAAGGTTAAAGATTTTGACCCATCCCATATCCAAGGTTATTTTCTCCATGTTAATTATTTTGATTTCCTATAAATATAAAGGTTTAAAACTATTCTTTAAGGAATTACTGGGATTTTACTTAGTTTCTTTTGTTTTTGCAGGCGCAACCCTTGGGATTTATTATTCTACAGGGAATATGTTTAGTATCTTAAACGCTAAGGTAGATATTCTTAATGGATTTCCTTTTAAATATTTAATTATCGGAGTATTACTTAGCGTAATTATTGTTAAATCAATTTTCGAATATTATAACATGAGAGTATTAAGAGATAATTACATAGTTGATATAGAAATAGAGTATAAAAATAATGTAATTAAACTAAAGGCCCTTCTAGATACAGGACATTCACTAAGAGATCCCTTTAGTAACAAAAGTATTTTAGTAGTGGAATATGAACTATTAAAAGAGTACCTTCCCTCTGGGGTAGGTGATTTAATCCTTGCTAATTCTGAAAATAATTTTGCAGAGATAGAGTATTTATTGAAAGATATTCAAAATGATATACTTCTTTCTATCGTGCCATTTAAATCTGTAGGAAGAAATGGAATCATTTTTACTTTTAAACCTGATTCTGTAACTATAAACAATATGAATAAAGAATCAAAGAGATTTGATATATTAATTGGAATATATTCAGGCTCATTTTCTCAGGAAATGGGATATGCTGGATTACTAAATTATGAATTATTAAATGGGGGAGTGGAAAATGAATATAATGTGGTTTAAGTTGAAACTATTGATTATTAAATTAATGAGAAAAATAAATATTCTGGAAAGAATAGATTACATAGGTTCAGGCGAATCTTTGCCACCTCCATTAAAACCAGAGGAAGAACAGTATTATTTGGAGAATTTAAAGAAGGATGATTCAATAAAATCTATCTTGATTGAAAGAAATCTAAGGTTGGTTGTATATATAGCAAGAAAATTTGAAAATACAAAAGTATCTATTGAAGACCTTATATCTATAGGTACCATAGGTTTAATTAAAGCAGTTAATACCTTTGATCCTGATAAGAAAATTAAACTAGCTACATATGCATCAAAATGTATCGAAAATGAAATCCTAATGTATTTAAGAAAAACTAGTAAGATTAAAAATGAGGTCTCATTTGATGAACCTCTAAATACTGATTGGGATGGAAATGAGCTCTTACTTTCTGATATTTTAGGAACTGATGGGGATATTATTTTTAAATATCTTGAGGATGAAGTCGACAAAAGCTTATTAAGTAATGCCATAGAGAAGCTTTCAAAAAGAGAGAAAACTATAGTTGAACTAAGATTTGGTCTAATAAGTGGAATGGAGAAGACACAAAAGGAAGTAGCTGATTTACTGGGTATATCACAATCATATATATCCCGTCTCGAAAAAAGGATTATTAAGAGATTGAGAAAAGAAATGGGAAGACTGATGTAATTAATTGACAATTGACGATTGACAATGGACAATTAAAAGAACAAAATAAAAGAATAAAAAAAGAATAAAAAAATAATAATAAAAAAGGCAATGTTTAATAGTAAAAAATCTTGAAGTATGAACTTCAAGATTTTTTTACTGTCATTCTGAGACGAAGTCGAAGAATCTCGGGTTTTGACCATATAGAATCACACTAATAATTGTCGACTGTCCATTGTCAACTGTCAATTATTTTTCTCATCTGTATAAAAAATCTAATGCAGGAAATAATTTTATAGAAAGGGGAAGTTTAATTTGAAAGGATGAATATGATGCACATATCAAAGGTTGAAATATGTGGTGTTAATACTGCAAAACTTCCTGTCCTGACCAATAGTGAAATGCAAGCCTTGTTCATAAAAATAAAGGCTGGAGATATGGCTGCAAGAGAAACCTTTATAAAAGGTAATCTTAGGCTTGTATTAAGCATTATTCAAAGGTTTAACAGGAGAGGTGAGCCGGTTGATGATTTGTTTCAGGTTGGCTGTATAGGTTTAATCAAAGCAATTGATAACTTCGATTTAAGCCAGAACGTTAGATTTTCAACCTATGCTGTGCCTATGATTATTGGAGAAATCAGAAGATATCTTCGAGATAATAATTCTATAAGAGTAAGCAGGTCCTTAAGGGATATTGCATATAAAGCTTTACAAGCAAGAGATTCATTAGTTAACAAGAATTCAAAGGAACCAACGGTAAATGAAATCGCAGATTTACTAGGAATAAGTAAAGAAGAGGTAGTCTTCGCCCTTGAAGCAATTCAAGAGCCTATATCACTATTTGAGCCTATTTATCATGATAGTGGTGATGCAATATTCGTATTAGATCAGGTTAAGGATGAAAAAGAAGAGGATGAGCTTTGGTTAAGGGACATAACTTTGAAAGAAGCTATAGCTAAACTAAACAATAGAGAAAGGGAGATATTAAATTTAAGATTTTTTGAAGGAAAGACACAGATGGAAGTGGCTGATGAAATAGGTATATCTCAAGCCCAAGTATCACGTTTGGAAAAAAATGCTCTTAAACAGATGAGAAAATACGTCTAACTTAAAACAAAATAATGTAATAATTAAATTCATATTGTATATATCTATAACGAGGAAGGTCTATATGTCCTCCACTTTCTCAAGAAGTTGGAAATGATTAAAAGAGCGTGGGCCATGTGCAATTGAATTAAATTATATTATTGAGGTGGTTTTATGTTAAGAATATCTGAGATAAGAGATAAGGAAGTTATAAATCTATACAATGGACAGAGAATGGGTTATATTACTGACTTTGAAGTTGATTTAGACAAAGGGTCTGTAATTGGAATAATAATACCCGGGGAAGGAAAAGTCATGAGCTTTTTTTCTAAA
>CAZHLF010000024.1:0-16474 GCA_964532845.1 uncultured Tissierella sp. | reverse complement strand
TTAAAAACAACATTTTGACTGGTGTTTGGATCAATACTATCAATTTTTAATTGGCTAATGGATTTTGGTACTAATCCGTTCATATCAGTACTATCAGCTTTGATAATAATATTTGATGCTTCTGTTTGACCTTGATTTCTAAGGTCAAAACTTATAACGACTTCCTTGTTCTGACCTAAGGAGCCTGTAGGATATACCAGGTTCTCCATTATTAGGTTTGAATTATTTGATTTATCTCTTTCTACATTTACTGAGAAATCAAGGGTTTCTTCTATACCATTGTTATAAGTTAATTTCAATTCAAGTTGATAAGTGCCGCTTGTCATGCTCCTTGAGGCTCTTAATTGATAAACAGCATAATTTTTACATCCACCAGGGATCGATTGGATGGTTTGAGTTTTGGCCCCGTTAGCCAAAGAAATTCCACTGGATGATAGACCTTCTAATGATACCTTTATATTTTCTGCTACTACTGTACCTATGTTTTCAAACTCTATGCCTACATTAAAGGTTTGCCCAGGGTTGATAATGTTATTTGGTAAAACATCTACACGCGAAATGACAAGTTGAGGAGGGTTGCTATCTACACGTACATATATACTATCATTTACTGTAGTGTAAGATCCTAAATATTCATCATAATAATCAATGGCAACATCAATTTTATAACTACCCTTTGGTGCCTTTTTATCTACTTCAACATCGAAATTTATTTTTTTATAATCATCTTGTTCTAGATAATCAATATTTTTAACAGCTGAATCAGAAAGATATACATACTCTGGGTCTATGATTTCAGCTCTTACAGTAATTTTTTTTGCAAGTCCAAATCCATTGTTCTTAATAGTAATAGGTACCCTTAATGATTCGCCTGATTCTGCATTAATTGTTTTTGGACTAGTTATATATAATGATTCTCCAGCTGCAAACCCATTCAATGGCACCATTGTTATAATAATTAATAATATCAAAATACTGCTTAAAATCCGTTTCATCTAGCTAATGCCCCCTCTGTTTTTTCATTAATTTGAATCTTTTCAATGTTGCCATCCCTAAGGTAAATTACCCTGTTGGCATACCCTGAGATTTCCATATCATGAGTTACAATAATCAAGGTTTGATTATTTTCCTTAGTCATCCCTGTAATTAAATCCATAACTTCATAAGTAGTTTTTGTATCAAGGTTACCTGTTGGTTCATCTGCAAATACGATTTTGGGATTATCTACAAATGCCCTTGCAATACTTACCCTTTGCTGTTGACCACCGCTCATCTCTGAAGGTTTGTGATGAAGTCTGTTTCCTAGTCCTACATTTTCCAACATCTGTTTAGCCATCTTGTCCCTTTTTCCTTTGGGTATTCCTTTAAATGTGAGACCAAGACTTACATTTTCCATGGCTGAAAGGGTGGAGATTAAGTTATAGGATTGAAATACAAATCCTATATTAAGCTGTCTAAACTTAGTTACATCTTTTTCGCTCATTTTTTCAAGGTGAAGATTGTTAATAATTATTTCACCTTTAGTAGGTTTTTCCAAGCCTGCCATCATGTTTAATAGAGTACTCTTTCCAGAACCTGAAGTACCTAATAAACAGATTATTTCTTTACGGGCTATGGTCAAGTTAATATCATTAAGAGCAATTATCTTCTCATCACCCATTTTATATATTTTTCTGAGGTTCTTTAATACAATTAAATCATCCAAATTTCCACCACACCTCCTGTCCTCGTTATAAACTTATTCTAACATATACCCAAATATTAATAGTTACAAAATGTTTAAGGTTTTACAAAAAAATGAAAAAGGGTTAGGTTTCACACTTAATTTCTAAAAAGCAAATAAGTCAAACCTAACCCTCAATGTTTATTTTTATTTATTTAATATTTTTTCTACTCTTGGTGCTCTAATTCTATGGGCTTGTGGCATATTTGAGCCTAGTAGTGGAGTTAGATAGTACTTGAAGGCTTCTGTTACATTGTTTCCCTCTTTATTTATATACTCATCTGGCATATGCTTTGTATATTTAGCAACCTTGGATAGGTCTGTTAATTGGTAATCTACAGAATACATACCCGTTCTGTGTATTGTAACGGAACCGTCTACATTGTGCCATAGTGCATATTGGGCAGCTTTTTCTCCTACTTCTCTAGCTTCCCTTTGGTCAGTATCAGAAACACAACCCATAAAGGATCTTTGAAGATATCCGAATGTATCACTTCTAACTCTCTTGATGCCTAACTTTTCTTTGATTGTAGTAGCAAGTAAATCTCCTAATGCTCCAGTTCCGGAAAGTTGAACATTACCATGGCTATCTCTTTCAACATTTTCTGATAGCTTGGAAATAATAGGCTCTCCATTTTCATCTACAATACCTTCTGAAACTGCTATTACGCATTTACCATATTTATCATATACTTCTTTTACATCTCTCAGATACTTATCAACCATAAATGGTCTTTCAGGTAGGTAGATTAAATGAGGTCCATCGTCAGGATATTTTTGTGCCATTGAAGCTGCGGCAGTTAAGAATCCAGCATGTCTACCCATAACAGTACCAATATAAACTCCATTTAGCGAGTTCACATCTAAGTTTACTCCCATAAAGGCTTGTGCTACAAATTTAGCAGCAGAACCATATCCAGGACAGTGATCATTAACCAATAAATCATTGTCAATAGTCTTAGGGATATGTATTGCTCTCAACTCGTAGCCAGATTGGCATGCCATTTCATTGACAATTCTTACTGTATCAGCGGAATCATTTCCACCTATATAGAAGAAATATCTGATATCATGAGCTTGCATAACTCTAAACATATCAAAACAGTATTTTCCATCTGGTTTATCCCTGGTTGAGAATAGGGATGATGATGGTGTACAGGCTACATGTTCAAGATTATTTGTTGTTTCCTGCGTAAGGTCTACAAAATCTTCATTTATAATACCAGATACACCATGTAATGCTCCGTATATTTTAGTTACTTGAGGAAATTTTCTTGCTTCAAGAACTACGCCAACTAAGGACTGATTAATAACTGCTGTTGGCCCTCCACCTTGTGCTACTAGTACTTTGCCTGCCAATGTCATAAATATACCCCCTTTTAGTCTCGAAATAATTGCATCGCAATGTCTTCTTGCTTTGTATCGATAATGTTAATGTAATTTCTGATATAACTTAAATACCCTAATGTGTTATATTATAATATCAAATTTATGTAAAGAATTCAATGAATTCCAAAATTCTAGTGCTAATTATGGTTTACCATTGGGGGTTATGGTATACTTTAAATATAAATTAATAACGGAGGGATAGAATGTATAAATCCATGATTAGACTAAGAATGAGTAACTCAGATGCCCATTATGGAGGGAATCTAGTAGATGGTGCAAAGATGTTGCAGCTTTTTGGAGATGTAGCTACAGAACTACTTATTAGACATGATGGAGATGAGGGATTGTTTGTAGCCTATGATAAGGTGGAATTTACATATCCAGTGTATGCAGGGGATTATATAGAGGCTGTTGGAGAGATAGTTAAGGTGGGAAACAGATCTAGAAAGATGGTATTTGAGGCAAGGAAGGTAATCGTTCCCAGACATGATATAAATGAATCTGCATGTGATGTTCTAGAAGAACCAATAGTAGTATGTAGAGCCGAAGGAACCTGTGTAGTACCGAAGGAGAAAATTAGAAGATAATTGTCAATTGATTAAGGGGGATATTTGTGGAAAAGCTTATTATAACTGCAGCTATTTGTGGAGCGGAAGTAACTAAAGATAATAATCCAAATGTACCATATACAGTTGAAGAAATAGGAAGGGAAGCTGAGGCTGCATATAAGGCAGGGGCTAGTATTATTCATCTTCATGTAAGGGAGGATGATGGCAGGCCAACTCAGAGAAAAGAAAGATTTAAGGAATGTATGGATGAAATCAGAAGAAGATGTCCTGATGTAATAATTCAGCCTTCTACAGGTGGTGCTGTAGGAATGAGCGATGAAGAAAGACTTCAGCCAACTGAACTTTTCCCGGAGATGGCAACTCTTGATTGCGGAACTCTAAATTTTGGTGGAGATGAAATATTTGTTAATAGTGAGAATACTATCAAGAACTTTGGGCGAATAATGATAGAAAGAGAAGTAAAGCCTGAAATAGAAGTATTCGACAAGGGAATGGTAGATTATGCAATTAAATTTAATAAAGAAGGCTATATAAAATCTCCTATGCACTTTGATTTTGTTCTAGGGGTACAAATGACTGCGACGGCCAGAGATCTGGCATTTCTTGTAGATAGTATTCCTAAGGATTCCACATGGACAGTTGCTGGTATTGGCAGGAATGAATTTCCAATGGCTTGTTTGGGTATAATTATGGGAGGACATGTTAGAGTCGGATTTGAGGACAATATCTATTTATCAAAAGGAGTATTAGCTGGATCAAATGGGGAGCTAGTAGAAAAAGTAGTAAGACTAGCCAAAGAGCTTGGAAGAGAAATAGCAACACCAGATGAAGCAAGAAGGATATTATCTATTCAGTGAACAACGAACAGTGAACAGTGAACAACTGAAAAAAATACTGAGCAACTAAAATGTAGAACTCAAAACAAAGTGTTTAACTGTTGTGGGGGCGAGCTTGCTCGCCATTCATTCAACTAAATCATAAATTATTTAAACTGAACTGTGAATAGTTAAATGAAATACATGTTTGTATTATTTTATTTAATAAAGTATAATGATTAGATTGAAGGGAGTGACTGATTTGAGTCAGGATCAAGAATTGTTATTGGGTAAGACTCTGTTGGAATTAAGAGAAATAGCCAAGGCTTACAATATCAACAGTGCCTACAAATACAAAAAAGAACAGCTTATAGAACTTATAATAAATACACTATCAAATCCAGACATACTTGACCAAGTTGAGGATGAGATCGACCAAGAAGTATTGGAAACTGGAATAGAAGTTGATGATACTGAAGACGATATAGTAAAAATAGATATTAAGGACATCGATATGGATGACTTATCTGACAATGCATCTGAAGAAATTGAACATCTTGAAGAGGTAAATGTTGCTGAAGGAATTCTAGAATTGCATACAGATGGGTATGGCTTCCTAAGGCGAAACAATTATCAATCAGGTGATGACGATGTATATATTTCACCATCACAGATAAGAAGATTTAGACTTAAAACTGGAGACAAGGTTACAGGCATAACTAGGCCTCCAAAGGTAGGAGAAAAATTCAAAGCACTTCTATATGTAAAGTACGTAAATGGAATGAATCCAGAAACTGCAATTAATAGACCGGATTTTGATAATCTTACCCCGATTTATCCAAAACAAAGATTGAAATTAGAAAACTTATCCAACGATTATGCTACTAGAATGATTGACCTCATATCACCAATAGGAAAAGGACAAAGAGGTATGATAGTTTCCCCACCAAAGGCTGGAAAAACTACTCTTCTTAAAATGATTGCCAAATCAATCGAAATAAACCATCCCGAAGTTGAAATGATAATATTGTTAATAGATGAAAGACCAGAAGAAGTAACTGATATGAAAAGATCTGTTAAGGGTGATGTTATATATTCAACCTTTGATGAACTTCCAAAAAATCATACAAAAGTTGCTGAAATTGTATTGGAAAGAGCAAAAAGATTGGTTGAGCATGGCAAGGATGTAGTAGTTTTATTAGATAGTATTACAAGATTGGCAAGAGCCTACAATATTACTATACCACCTACAGGAAGAACCCTTTCAGGAGGTTTGGATCCAGGTGCACTTCATAAACCTAAGAGATTTTTTGGTGCTGCACGAAAGCTTGAGGAAGGTGGAAGCCTTACTATTTTAGCCACTGCATTGGTTGAAACAGGAAGTAGAATGGACGATGTAATATTTGAGGAATTCAAAGGTACAGGAAATATGGAAATCCATCTTGATAGAAAGATGTCTGAAAAGAGAATATTCCCAGCAATTGACATCTACAAATCTGGTACTAGAAAAGAAGAACTTTTGTTAACTCAAAAGGAATTAGAAACAGTCTGGGCTTTGAGAAAGGCTATGGGAAATGCATCAAGTCAGGATGTAACAGAAAGATTAATCGAAGGTTTAGTTCAATCTAAAACCAATGAAGATTTTATAAATTTGATGCGAAATAAAATGTGGTTGTAGTTGAAATTGTTTTTTGTTTATGCTATAATTTAGTGGTTATAATGTGGAAATAATTATTTTTTGCATAGAATTAGAGAGAGGTGAAATAAATGAAAGCAACTATTCATCCAGAATATAAAGAAGCTACAGTAGTATGTGCTTGTGGAAATACTTTCAAGACAGGTTCTGTTAAAGACGAACTTAGAGTAGAAATCTGTTCAGAATGTCATCCATTCTTCACAGGACGTCAAAAATTCGCAGAACGTGGTGGACGTGTGGAAAAATTCAAGAAGAAATACAGCAGAGACTAGTATTCTTCACAGCGAGGTTAGTTGCATTTGCATCTAACCTTTTTTATTATGAATAGGAAAGCCCTACTATTTAATCCTTTTATTTAAGGGACTTTCCGTAATGAATAACAAGAAAAGCTACAACTAAAGCTACTTTGGAAGCTTTTCTTATTACGAATAGAGGTGAGACCATGAGGTCAGATAATAGAATTCACAAAACCACCATCGGTGGTCAAGCACTTATTGAAGGTGTTCTTATGAGAGGACCTAGCGATGTGGCCATAGCTGTAAGAAAACCAAATAAGGAAATAGAAGTAACCACTAGTAAGTTGGATACTCTTGCTATGAGACATAAAGTATTTAGAATGCCTTTCTTAAGAGGTATGGTAAGCTTAATAGAATCACTGTCAATGGGTACTAAAGCTTTAATGTATTCAGCAGAGTTCTTTGAGGAAGAAGAAACTGACGGGAAAATATCCTGGACTAAAAAGATCTTTAAAGAAAAGGCTGCAGATGTTGAGATGTTCTTTACCTTAACAATATCCATACTCCTTTCAGTAGGAATATTTATGGTATTACCAAACTTAATAACTAGCCTTGTTAAGGGAAATATTACAAATACAGTACTCCTAAATCTATTTGAAGGTTTAATTCGTATAATAATCTTCTTAATATATATTGTATGGGTATCAAAGCTGGATGATGTTAAACGAGTTTTTGAATACCATGGTGCAGAGCATAAGACTATTCATTGCTATGAAAACGGAGAAGAGCTAACAGTAGAGAATGTTAAAAAATATCCTATTCTTCATGCAAGATGTGGAACATCATTTTTATTTATGGTTATGGTAGTAAGTATTTTAGTATTATCCGTTTTTGGGTGGCCAAATCCACTGTTAAGAATTTTAATAAGAATATTGATGTTTCCTGTTATAGCAGGAATTTCATATGAGATAAATAGATTTATTGGTAGGAGTGATAGCAGATTCTGCTATTTATTATCTTATCCAGGATTAATGATACAAAAGTATGCAACAGTTAAAGAACCAGATGCTGAACAAATTGAAGTTGCCATTAAATCACTTCTTGCAGTAATCCCAGAGGATAGGGAGGCAGACAAGTGGTAATAAATCAGCTGTTAAAGATGGGGTTGGAAAAGCTTTCGGATAGAGAGTTTTCCAACCCTCAGCTTGAGGTAAGACTAATCCTAGCTAAGCTTATGAATGTTGATAAATCGTTTATATATGCATTTGGAGATAAGGAAGTAACAGAGGAAGTTTCTAATGAATTTCTTAAGCTAATCGAAAAAAGGAGTAGTGGTTATCCATTCCAGTATTTAATTGGTGAAAAGGAATTTATGGGATTGGATTTTTATGTGGAGGAAGGTGTACTAGTTCCTAGACCTGATACTGAAATCTTAGTTGAATATGTTTTGGAATACATTAAGACTATTAATGAAGAAAAAATAAATGTGCTGGATTTAGGAATTGGTAGTGGTGCCATTTCATTGTCAATTGCATATTATTGTCAAGAGGCTTTTGTTTATGGTGTAGATATAGATGATATTCCCATAAAGGTTTCCAATATTAATAAAAGACGATTTGGACTTAATAATGTTGAATTTTTGAAGGGAGATCTTTTCCAGCCTATCATTGAGAAGAAAGGTAGTTTTCAAATAATAGCATCAAACCCCCCATATATACCTAAAGATGTCATAGAAACACTTCAGGATGAAGTAAAAAAATTCGAACCTAGGCTTGCTTTAGATGGTGGAGATGATGGTCTGGATTTTTATCGTGAAATAAGTTTAAAGGCAAAGGAATATCTGGTTGATAATGGGTTATTGATATTTGAGATTGGCCATGATCAAGGTATAGTAGTAAAGGAAATACTGGAGAAGAATAACTTTAGAAATATTGAAATAAAGAAAGACTTGCAATCTCTTGACAGAGTGGTTTTGGGATTTAAATAGAGGTGAATGATGAATATATTATTGAATCTTTTTATAACTTTTTTTAAGATTGGCGCATTTAGCTTTGGTGGAGGCTATGCAATGATACCTTTCATAGAAAAAGAGGTCATAGAGGCACATAATTGGATATCTCCAACAGAATTTATTGATATAATTGCAATTTCTGAGATGACTCCCGGACCTATTGCTGTAAATTCTGCTACTTTTCTAGGCTATAAAGTGGCAGGAGTAGCTGGCTCTGCAGTTGCTACATTAGGTGTGGTTTTGCCATCCTTTATTGTTATGAGTATGATATTTCACTTTATTACAAAGTTTAAAAATTCCCCTTATGTAGACTGGGTATTTAGAGGAATTAGACCAGTAGTTTTAGGACTTATAGCTTCAGCTGCTGTAAGTGTGGCCTTTAGTACATTTGTAGATATAAAGTCAGTATTTATTGCTGTAGTATTATTTTATATAGTAACATTTAAAAAATTTAATCCAATTCTGGCGATAGTCCTTGCTGGTTTATTGGGAATCATATTGTATTAGGAGGTATAGATATGTTATGGAATATGTTTATTACTTTCTTTAAGATAGGAGCATTCACCTTTGGAGGTGGCTATGCTATGATTCCAATTATTCAGGAGGAAGTAGTAGAGAAGAAAAAGTGGATTGATGATAACGAATTTATGGATGCCATTGCACTTGCTCAGGCATCGCCCGGTCCAGTTGCTGTAAATACCAGTGTATATGTAGGACATAGACTAAAGGGCACCATTGGAGCTGTAGTATGTACATTAGGAACAACTCTTCCGTCGTTTTTAACCATATTACTTATCGCAACTATTTTTTATCAGTTTAGGGATTATAGAGTTATTGATAAGATTTTTATGGGAATTAGACCGGCAGTTGTAGCTTTAATCCTTTCTGCTGTATATAAAATGTGGAAGAAATCCAATTTTGGCTATGATAAGTTTTTAGTTGCTTTAGGAGCTTTATTGGCTATTGTATTTTTAGACATAAGCCCAATTATCCTGGTTATCTTAGGAGGAATAGGATCTGTGATTTTTAATAAGGTTAAAAATCAGTGAACAACTAACAGTGAACAGTGAACAACTAACAGTGAACAGTGAACAACTAACAGTGAACAGTGAACAACGGAGAAGATAGTAAAGTAACTATAGAGATAGACACTGTGTTGTTCTGTCATTCCGAACTTGTTGAGGAATCTCCGGTTTAAGCTTCGAATGTTAGACCTAACAACTGTCAATTGTCAATTTTATTTTATTGGTAGTGTATTGTAAATTTTGCATCAGGAATTATAAATTGTTTCAGTTGTGCATTGATAAATAATATTATATAATATCTAGAGGATTTAAGAGTACGAACTTATTGTGAATAGTTAATAGTTGTTCGTTGTTAACTGATGAACACACTAAGCGATATGCACAAAATTGAAAATCACAATTTTGGCATCCTGCTTATGTTAGTTGTTCACTGTGTTTATAGAAGGGGTTGTTGAGCTGTGTTAGATAAATTGGCTTTTCTTGAAGATAAATACAAGGAGCTAGGAGAAAGGATTATGGATCCTTCTCTTATAAATGAAGACAGAGATGAATGGCAAAAAATAATGAAAGAACATTCAGATATCGAGCCTATTGTTTTAAAATATAGGGAATATTCTAATGCAAAAGCATCATTAGATGAAGCTAAGGAAATGCTTCATGAAAAATTAGATGATGAAATGAAAGAAATGGTTAAGGAAGAAGTTAAAACATTAGAAGAAGAGCTAGTTACTTTTGAAGAAGAACTTAAAGTAATGCTTTTACCTAAAGATCCAAATGACCATAAGAATGTTATTGTTGAGATTAGAGGTGGAGCAGGTGGAGATGAAGCAGCTCTATTTGCTGGAACACTTTTTAGAATGTATGTTAGATATGCGGAAAGAAACAACTGGAAAGTAGATATAATGAATACCAATGAAATTGGTATCGGTGGCTATAAGGAAGTTATCTTTATGATTAAGGGTAAGGGAGCTTATAGCAGACTAAAATATGAATCTGGAGTTCATAGGGTTCAGAGAGTTCCTGATACTGAATCAAGTGGTAGAATTCACACATCAACTGTTACGGTAGCTGTTCTACCTGAAGCTGAAGATATCGATGTTGAGATAGCTCCGGGAGATATCAGAGTGGATGTTTTCCGTTCATCTGGTAATGGAGGGCAGTCAGTAAATACAACTGACTCAGCTGTTAGAATTACTCATATTCCTACAGGAATAGTAATTTCATGTCAGGATGAAAAGAGTCAGCTAAAAAATAAAGATAAGGCAATGAAAATTCTTAAATCAAAACTTTATGAATTACAAATGGCCGAGCAAAATGCTGAAATCGCTCAAATGAAAAAAGGCCAGGTTGGTACAGGAGATCGTTCTGAAAGAATCAGAACATATAATTTCCCACAAGGAAGAATTACTGACCATAGAATCAATATGACCTTATATAAAATCAATAACTTCATCGATGGAGATCTAGATGAGATGATAGATGCATTGATTACTACTGACCAGGCAGAAAAAATGTCACAGGTTGATTAATAGAGGGGTAACCCTCTATTTTTTTGAAAAAGATTTGGGAGTAAATGATGAAAACTAAAATAGTTAAAATAGATAAAGAAAATATTAATGAATCATTAATAAGAGAAGCAGCATCTCTAATTAAGGAAGGAAAACTGGTAGCTTTTCCTACTGAAACAGTTTATGGACTTGGAGCAAATGGACTTGATGAGGATGCAATTATTAAAATATTTAATGCAAAGGGAAGACCTCAGGATAATCCACTAATACTTCATATTCATTCGATAGAGCAGCTTTTACCATTGGTAGAAGAAGTACCTGAGATAGCCCACCAGTGTATAAAGAACTTTTGGCCTGGACCATTAACCATGCTCTTTAAACGAAGTTCCTTAGTTCCGGATATGATTACAGCTGGATTAGAAACAGTTGCTATAAGAATGCCAGACCATAAAATAGCACTGGAGTTAATAAAAGAATCAAATACTCCAATAGCAGCACCCTCTGCCAACTTGTCAGGAAAGCCAAGCCCTACTACCGCGGAACATGTTATAGAAGACTTATCCGGCAAGGTAGATATGATTATAGATGGTGGAAATACTGGAGTTGGACTTGAATCCACAGTACTGGATTTATCAGGAGATATTCCGATGATTCTTAGACCAGGTGGAGTAACCTTGGAAGACCTAAGGCAATTTATTCCAAATGTTCTTCAGGATTTGGGTACAATAAAAGAAGGAGAAGGAATTATTCCTAAATCTCCGGGACAAAAGTATAGACATTATGCTCCAAAGGCTGAGATGATTGTTTATACAGGTGATGTTCAAAATATTGTAGAAAGAATTAAAGAAAAAGCAAGTGAGTTTATAGAAAAAGGACAAAGAGTAGGAATCATAGCAACAGAGGAAACTAAAGACAGCTACAAAGAAGGATTAATTAAAGTCGTAGGGTCAAGAAATCATAAAGAAACCATAGCTAGGAATCTATTCCATATCATAAGAGGATTTGATGGTGAAGATGTAGATATAATTCTGGCAGAAGGCGTTGAAAAAGACCATATAGGTATGGCAATTATGAATAGGATGATGAAAGCTTCAGGTGGAAAAATAATCAAAGCATAGAGGTGAGTAAATGAAAATTCTAATTGTTTGTACAGGAAATACCTGTAGAAGTCCCATGGCGGAAGGAATATTTAAGGACCTGGCAAAGAAAAACAACGTAGATATAGAAGTAAAATCATCTGGAACAGCGGCATATGACGGTGATAGTGCTAGTGATAATGCAGTCTATGCTCTTGAAAAGTTGAATATTGATATCTCCAACCATAAATCCAAGCTTATTCACAAAGAAATAGTTGATGAGGCTGATTTGATATTAACAATGAGTTCTTCTCATAAGAGAGCACTAATTAATAAATTTCCAGGTGCCAAAGATAAGACATACCTTCTAAACGAATATGCTTTTGGCATTATAAAGGATATAGAAGATCCATTTGGAGGAAGCCTTCTATATTATGAAAAGGCAAGAGATGAGATATATAGGGCGGCTGAAAAAATAATTCAGTTAATAGTGAAGAGTGAATAGTGAATAACTATAAAAAATTAGATTTAGTATTATACTGTAATTTCGAGTAAATCAAGGGAATTTTGGGTTTATAGTCCTAAAATAGTATTAATCAATTTTTAACTATTAACTATTCACTATTAGTTATTCACTGTATTTAAATAAGGAGGTTTTTAATATGAAAATTGGTATAGGTAGTGATCATGGTGGTTTTGAATTAAAAGCACAAATTAAGGAACATTTAGGGAATAAGGGGATAGAAGTAGTTGACTATGGAACATATTCCCTTGATTCTGTTGATTATCCTGATTATGGAAAGAAAGTAGCTGAATCAGTAGTTAATGAAGAGGTAGAAAAGGGAATAATAATTTGTGGAACTGGAATTGGAATATCCATAGCTGCAAATAAAGTTAAAGGAGTTAGATGTGCATTATGTGGTGATACCTACTCTGCAAGAATGAGTAGAGAACATAATAATGCTAATATGTTAGCCCTTGGAGCAAGGGTTCTTGGATTAGGTCTAGCATTGGAAATAGTAGATACATGGTTAAGTAGTGAATTCCAAGCTGGGCGTCATGAAATAAGAGTAAATAAAATTAGTGATATTGAAGGGTAGTTTGTGGTATAATTTTTAAGAAGAAATTTTAAGTGTTGAAGGGAGAGATATTATGTCAAAAGTTGTAGTGTTTGACCATCCATTGATTAAGCATAAGTTGACACATATAAGAGATAAAAATACAGGCTCTAAGGAGTTCAGAGAATTGGTTACAGAGGTTTCTACTCTTATGGCCTATGAAGTAACCAGAGATTTGACATTGGAAGAAGTAGAAATTGAGACTCCTGTTTGTAAGACAAAATCTTATGTTATATCAGGAAAAAAAGTAGGTCTTGTTCCAATACTAAGAGCAGGTCTTGGAATGGTGGATGGTATGTTAAGCCTTATTCCGGCAGCAAAAGTTGGACATATAGGTTTATACAGAGACCCTGAAACATTTTTACCAGTGGAATACTACTGTAAATTACCGCAAGATGTTCCTGAGAGAGAATTAATAGTACTTGATCCAATGCTTGCAACAGGTGGTTCAGCAGTAGCAGCAATTCAATTCTTAAAGGACAGAGGAGCAAAGGCTATAAAGCTAGTTAACTTAATAGCAGCCCCTGAAGGAATAAAAGCTGTACAAGATGCACATCCTGATGTTGATATTTATGTAGCAGCAGTGGATGAAAAGCTTAATGATCACAAATATATAGTTCCTGGTCTTGGTGATGCTGGTGATAGATTGTTTGGAACCAAGTAATAAGGTTTAGATTTTAATAACTAATTAGGGACAGAGTATTCTGTCCCTATTAGTACCTTTAATTGACATTTTTACATTTGTAATATAGAATCCAATGTAGTAGCAATGAGGAGCGATAGATGATGCAACAAGTAGTTTTACCCTTTATTATAGCAATTTTAATATCCCTCATTATGACTCCTTTAGTAAGAAAATTTGCATTTAAAGTTAGTGCAATCGATATACCTAAGGATGAAAGAAGAGTACATAAAGAGCCAATGCCTTTATTAGGCGGTTTGGCTATATATTTTGCAGTTGTAATAACCTCTTTGATTTTTATTCCACTGGATAAGACATTGATTTCTGTTTTAGTTGGGGGAACCATAATTCTGATATCTGGAATTATAGATGATATGAAGGGTTTAAGTCCAAAATTAAAAATAATTTTTCAACTATTAGCAGGATTAACTCTTATAGCAGGAGATGTAAAGGTAGATTTTATTACTAATCCCTTTACTGTTAATAATGTAGTAATTTACTTAAACTGGCTTTCAATTCCTATAACGCTTTTTTGGGTTGTGGGAATTACAAACACATTGAATTTAATAGATGGATTAGATGGGCTGGCTGCGGGAGTGGCGATGATATCTGCATTATCTTTGACATTTGTTGCTGATAAATTTGGTTATACTATGGTTATATTGGTTTCTGCTATTGTAGCAGGCTCGACTTTAGGGTTTTTACCTTATAACTTCAACCCTGCGAAGATATTTATGGGGGATACAGGAGCTTTGTTTTTAGGATTTATGCTTGCAGCCATATCTATTGAGGGAGTAATGAAAAGCGTCGCAACAATTGCTATTATTGTACCTATAATTATTTTGGGGGTACCAATTTTTGATACTACCTTTGCAATATTTAGACGTCTATTAAGTGGACGGTCAATTATGTCCGCGGATAAAGGACATCTGCACCATAGACTATTGGCGAGGGGATATTCCCAAAGAAAAACTGTTTTAATACTATATGCAATCTCGGGAGCCTTTGGGGTATTCGCAGTACTTATAGCTAAGGCTAACAGCAAGCAAGCAGTATATTTATCTGTGATTATGTTTGTTGTTACTGTATTATTAGCGATTAAGTTTGGATTATTTGGAAATAAAAAGGACTAGGATGTGATTTTTTGAAGATAATGACAGTCTTTGGCACTAGACCAGAGGGAATCAAAATGGCACCTATTATCAAAGCTATTGAAAAGAGACCTGAAATTGAAAGTATTATCTGCATAACTGCTCAACATAGAGAAATGTTAGATCAGGTACTAAATTTATTTGATATCCAACCGGATTATGATTTGAATATATTTACTCCTGGGCAAAGTTTAACAGAAATAACCACAAGAGCAATAAAGGGATTAGAGGAAGTTATCCTCAAGGAAAAACCAGATGTACTTCTGGTTCAAGGAGATACTACCACAGTGTTTGCAGGTGCACTTGCTGCATTTTATCAAAAGGTAAAAATTGGACATGTAGAGGCAGGACTTAGAAGTGGCAACCTATACTCTCCATATCCTGAGGAAGCCAACAGAAAACTTACTGGAGTATTGACCAACTTCCATTTTGCACCTACTGAATCAAACAGACAAAATTTATTGAAGGAAAACTATCCAGATAATATTATATTCATTACAGGAAATACTGTTATTGATGCACTTCAATATACTGTAAAAGAAAATTATCTATTTGAGAATGAGATTTTAAATCGATTAGATTATGAGAATAATAGAGTAATTCTATTAACATCACATAGAAGAGAAAACATTGGTGAACCTATGGAGAATATCTTCAGTGCAGTTAATGATATTGTAAATAAATATGAGGATGTGGAAGTGGTATTCCCAATGCACTTAAATCCTAAGGTAAGGGAAATTGCCAATGGGATAATGGGTGAAAACTCACGAATACATCTAATAGAGCCTTTAGAATATGAGCCATTTACAAATCTTATGGCCAAATGCCATATGGTAGTAACAGATTCTGGTGGACTTCAGGAGGAAGCACCAACCCTTGCTAAACCTGTTCTTGTTGTAAGGGAAGAAACAGAAAGACCTGAAGGAGTAGAGGCAGGAACTGCTAAACTGGTTGGTACAGCTTATGAAAATATTTTTGAAAATATGGATCTACTTCTTAAGGATAATCTAGAATACGATAAAATGGCAAAAGCAGTCAATCCATACGGTGATGGAAAAGCATCTGAAAGAATTGTTGACATACTTTTAAAGACAGTGAACAACTAACAGTGAACATAAGCAGGATGCCAAAATAGTTATTTTCTATTTTGTGCATATCGCTTAGTTTGTTTATCAGCGAACAACAAAAAGATAGGCAATAGCTAATAGTGAATAACTAAGAGTTAAAGACTATTAAATGCAATATATTTATTAAAAATATGTATTAAGGCATCCTCCTTTGGTAATACTTTTACTAAAGGAAAGGGTGCTTTTTTTATATGAAATGTTTTGTCCCCCTTTACATTTTTTTAAAAAGTTCCTTTCCTTGCTAATTATGATTTCATAATAATTATTAATTTTTAACTATTAATTTCTAATTGATTGGTAATGTAAAAAGTTTTATGAAAAAATAAGGACAATAAAGTTGCTTGAAAT